>JACPCA010000030.1 GCA_016180035.1 Candidatus Woesearchaeota archaeon | reverse complement strand
CTGTTCGTCCGCCCCTTAGCTCTTTCTTATACCATCCATAAACATCATGTGGATCAGGAGTTATTCGCTCCCTTTTGTCTTTAGTTTTTGCCATTTTTTCAAATATTATTCTTTCTTCCATGTGATAACTGTGCTTATTTATATCTTTTTGTTGTGAACTAACAACACAACATTTATATAGTAAGAAAAATTACAAATAAACTATGATAGAGAAATTAATGCAAATTGGTTTTACCAAGAATGAAGCCATCGTATTTGAAGCATTAGTCCATTATGGAGAAATAAGCGCTAGTGAACTCTCAAAAAAAGTAAGTATAGATAGATCGGTAACTTATAATATTCTCGATAATCTTGTTCTTAAAGGATTTGTTTCACATATTTCTAAGAACGGTAAAAAGAGATTTTTTGTTAAAAAAGCGGAGAGTCTGCTTATTCCTTTACAAGAAAAGTTATTTATTGCAACAGATTTAATGAAAACTGTTGAAGAAAAACAAAAAATCTTAGCACAAGTTACTGATGTCTCCATTCATGAAGGGAAAGATGCTCTAAAAATCCTTGATTCTGAATGGATTAAAGCAAAAAAAATCTATGCATTAAATGTTGTCGGCAAAGCAGACCAATTAATTCCTTACCACATGGCACAAATACGTCATAAAGCACATAAAAAAACAGAGGCAAAAGTTATTGTAAGTAGTGCTGAGGGAAAAGAAGCCATGAAACTTTATGGAATAAAACCAAAAGTTATACCAAAAAAATATTGGAACAATGTACCGATAGTGATCCATGAAGATATTGTCCTCATTACTACATTTGAAAAAGATAAACCATTATCAATTAGAATCCAAAATAAGAATATTGCTGATGCGTTTAGAAAAGATTTTGAACTAATATGGGAGCTAATAAAATGAGATTTTCCCCTTGCTTTTTTTGCTTTCTCAAGTTGCCAGTCCATTTCTTTGGCACATAAATTCGGGCACTATTGCCTCCTTTTTCAGCTATCTTTTCAACAACTTCAAACCCGTCCATTTGCATTTTAATCGGTGTACCCATAGTAGTTACATTGTAACTACACTATGTAAATAAAGATTTATATCCTACAGAATACATATTTTTATCGACGAGAACTAATCACTTACCGACGGAGCTTTCCGCATACAAAATAGAGAAAGTTATATAAATCATGACTGGTCATAACCATTCATGGCTGACGCCGTTATGCAACATCTTCACCAGGACATGGAAGAAGTAAAGAAGGATATCGCTCTCATAAAATATATCCTTTCTGAAGAAGGCGAACTGGCGGATACTGCAAAACTTCGTCTTGCCAAAGCAAGAAAAACACCTCTTTCTGACTATGTAGAGGTATGACGGTGTGGAAAGTATTTTTATCACCTGATGCACAAGATTTCTTAAAAAAGAGTGATAACCATATTGCGGAGAGGATAAAAAAAGGCTTTGAAAAATTAAAGACAGAGAACCAATTTCACTTTCTTGAACATTTTGAAGGGGGAGATTAC
Organism: Candidatus Woesearchaeota archaeon; assembly: GCA_016180035.1. GTDB lineage: Archaea > Nanobdellota > Nanobdellia > Woesearchaeales > UBA12501 > JACPCA01. The sequence continues at coordinate 35,464 of JACPCA010000030.1, read as the reverse complement.
TACAAGTTCAGGATTGGAGAGTATCGCGCGCTCATTGATGTACATTTTCAAAATCATACTCTCCATGTCCAAGTTCTTGACCATCGACAGGTTATTTACAAGAGAAAATTGTGAAAAGCAAAAAAGGATCTGCATACCGCCTGTTGTCTTACTTCCCCTGCCCAATCCCCCTTCTCACCATCTCTTTAACCACCCGTATGTCATACGGCCCAAGTACCCGGAGAACAATGAGTACGCCAAGATAGGCACATGACGCAAGCACACCCCCGATAAGCATTTCTATCAGCACGTTGGCGTGAAGGAGCGCTTTCATCCCGATCATCACGCCTGCAAACACTGCTCCTGCACCGGCTGTTTTTCCCCAGTCAAGCCATGGCGTCTCGAAATGGACGTGCTCGTTCACCTTTCTCGACGTCAGCACCAAGATGATGATATAGCTCAGCAATGTCGTGAAGGACGCGCCGGCAATCCCGAAGAATGGGATGATCATGATGTTCGAGACGAGATTGAACAAAGACGCGCCGACGACAATGGTGGTGTTGATTCCCGGCTTTCCGATCCCGGAAAGGATGTTGCCGTTCACATACCCGATCGTGTAGAATATCGCGCCAAAGGACAGGATCTGAAGCACGATGCTGCCGCCGATGTAGCCGCTCCCGAACAGGATACGGAGGATCGGGCTGGCGAACACTGCTGCCGTCAGCGATAGCGGGATGATGCCGATCATGGCATACTTGTACAGCGCATGGATGCCAGCCTGGAGTTTGCCTGCCTGTTTCTTCGCCCACAATTCTGACGAGAGCGGGAGGATGACGGCAGACAAGGCGTACGTTATGTACAGCAGAAGGTTTGCGGTCGGCTGCGCGGACTGGTACAAGGCGACTTCTTCCAGAGAGCGAAAATATGTCAGCACCGCCGTGTCCGTGTACGAAAAGATAATGCCGCCGACAAGCCCGACCATGACCGGAAGGCTGAATCTGAAGATGTCGCCGAGGAATGCCTTATCCAGCAGCATCTTCGTCGAAAAAAAATCAGGGAACAGCCGCCACAGGAACGGGAGGAACAGGAGCGGAAGGACGGCGTATGATATCAGATACGCATACGGCGCTGCCATGATCGATCCAAGAAACGGGATAAGGGCGAGCAGCGACAGGACGACGATCAGCATCCTGATGCATTCCACTGAAGCGAACAGCAGCATCTTCTGGAAGCCCTGAAATGCGTACCTGAATACGTTGTCGACAGGGAACAGCCAGAAGACAATGGCGAGAACACGGATGATCGGCGCGGCAGCCGGCGTGCGGAAATACACCTCTGCCAGCCAGTCTGCGGCTGCAATAAATGCCAATGACACGATGCCGGAGGTCATGAACTGAAACGAGAAGACCGCCACGAGAAGGCCTTTGATCTTGTCCCAGCGCTTGTCATGAAGATATTCTGGGATGAACTTGACAATAGCCTGATTCATGCCCAGCTCCTTGAACAGGGCAAACAAGCCGAACAGGGAAATGCCGGCATAGAAAAGGCCATAATCTGCGCTGCTGAAGTTTCGCGCCAGCACGAGCCGGACAAGATAGCCGAGCACAGCAGCGCCAAGAGACAGGATGAACACGATGACGGCGCCGCGGACTGCCCGCTGAGTGTATTCCATCCAACCGTCTGAAGAACAGGAGTATTTAAGGATAGCGATTGAGTGGTGGGCAGTTGGTGGTTGGTCCAACGTGCGAACCAACAACCAACTGCCCGTTACATCACCTCATCCACTCCACTGTCTTCTCTATCCCCTCTTCAAATCCAACGCTTGGCATCCAGCCCAGCGCTTTCTTTGCCAGAGACGAGTCCAGCACCATGTGCTTGACCTCTCCTGATACTGCAGCCTGATGCTTGGCAGGAACAGAGGGAACGGTGGCAAGAGCGTGATTTGCGCGATTGCCTGCAGCGTGCTGGATGGCAGCAAGAGCGTCATTCACTGATATTGCCTCTCCGCTGCTGATGTTGAAGATGCGCTCGTCAAAAGGCTTCGGGAAGGACATCGAAAGCCGACGGACAGCAAGCACGGCAGCAGCAGCAACATCCGCAACATACACAAAATCCCTTGTCTGCGTGCCGTCGCCAAACACCACTGGCTGCCTGTCATGGAGAACAGCATCCGCAAAGATGGACACCACGCCAGCTTCTCCATGGGGATCCTGCCTTGGGCCGTACACATTGGAAAGCCGCAGGATGCCATACTCGATCTGATACAGATGATGATAAAGAGAAAAGTACAGCTCTGCCGTGTACTTCGACACGCCATATGGGTTCACGGGAGCACCAGGGGCCTGTTCGGTACACGGAAGCCGGTTGGGGATGCCGTACACCGCTCCGCCAGAAGAAAGGTACAGCGCGCGTTTTACGCCGGCATCTTTGCAGCACTCGAGAACATTGATAGCGCCCTTGATATTGATCTCTGCATCCCGTTGCGGGTCATGAAAAGAGGATCTCACATTGATCTGGGCAGCAGCATGAACAACAATAGTAGGGGATTCGCGCTTGACGATTGCAAGCAGGGCATGTTTGTCCGTGACATCTGCATCGTACCAGCGGACATGGCCAGGCAGGTTCTCTTTCTTCCCTGTCGAGAAATTGTCCACCACAAGCACGTCATGGCCTGCAGCAAGAAACGCATCGACAAGATGGCTGCCGATAAAGCCTGCACCGCCCGTGACCAGTATCCTCTCGTTGGCGGCCGGCATTCGCCCGTTTCTTTCGTGCGGCTTGCCAGTGGCGCTGTCGTTCATCATCGTCCTTATGGGCATTCCTGCCGTTCATTACAATACCCGCGCCCGACGCCAGTGTACGAGAAGCCGAGCCCCCGCATCTCTTCAAGCTCGTAGATGTTCCTGCCATCGATGATGATGGGCTGCTTCATCATCGCCTTCAGCTGAAGCAGGTCAAGATTCCTGAATTCATCCCATTCCGTGATGATCATTAAAGCGTCACAATCCTTCACTGCGCCAAGCGGGTTCTTGGCGTAGGTGACGCCCTGCAGCACGCGGCGCGCGCTCGGCTCTGCTTCGGGGTCGAACACGACCACCTCTGCGCCTAACTGCTGCAGCTGCTCGATGATGATGAGCGACGGGGCCTCGCGGATGTCATCTGTCTTCGGCTTGAAAGCAAGCCCCCACACGGCGATGCGCCTGCCGTGGAGGTCCGGGAGATAGTGAAGCAGCTTGGGAAGAAGGGACCGTTTCTGCTCTTCATTGACCTTGTCAACAGCACGGAGCACGTCCATGCTCAAGCCGTGCTTTTTTCCCATGGCGATCATGCCGCGGATGTCCTTGGGGAAGCAGCTTCCGCCGTACCCGACGCCTGCCTGCAGGAAGCGCGGCCCGATCCGGTTATCCAGGCCCATGCCCTTGGCAACCACTTTGACGTCGGCACCGACCTTCTCGCATAGCCGGGCGATCTCATTCATGAACGAGATTCTGGTGGACAGCATCGAGTTGGACGCATACTTGATCATTTCCGCGCTTCGGATGTCCGTCACCATGATAGGCTTGTTTGTCCGTTCCAGAGATCGGTACAAGGACATCATAACGCGCTTGGCATTTTCAGACTCGGTGCCGATCACAATCCTGTCTGGATTCATGAAATCCTTGACTGCCTGGCCCTCGCGCAAGAATTCAGGATTCGAGACCACGTCAAAGTCATACTGCTTGGCCTGATGCTGCTGGAGGAGCTGTTTCACACAGTCTGCCGTGCCGATCGGAACCGTGCTCTTGATGCTGAGGATCTTGTAGCCATTCATGAACTTGGCAATATCCGTTATGGCTGCCTCAAGATAGGCCATGTTCACATCGCCATCCTCTTTCGATGGAGTGTTGACGCAGATGAAGATGATGCTGCCGAATGCGTACGCCTCTGCCTTGTTCGTGGTGAACAAGAGCCGCTCTTCACGCATGTTGCGGCTGACAATGTCGCTCAAGCCAGGCTCGTAGATAGGGATGAGCCCCTGCTGGAGCTTCCGGACTTTTTCCTCATCAATATCAAGGCACAGGACGTCATTGCCAAGGTCTGCAAAGCACGCTCCAGTAACTAATCCAACATAGCCAGTGCCGACGATCGTGAGTCTCATGGGATACTGCTGGGAGAGAAGGGAGGGTATTTAAATATTGCTTTCTATAAGGCCTCACAAAACAGTTCATTCACGAATAATCTCAAGAACCTTCTCTCTCTTCTCTTCCATCTTCTCTTTGGTATCTGCTTCCAGATTCAGCCGGAGCAGCGGTTCGGTGTTCGAGGCTCGCACATTGCACCACCAGTCAGGGTACTCGATCGTCACGCCGTCAACGTGGGAGATGGCAGCGTCGGAAAAAGCCGCTTCAAGCCGCGCCATCGCCGCCTGCTTGTTGTCCACGCTAGAATTGATCTCTCCGGACTGGGCATATTTGCGGAGCGGCGCAATGATCTGGGATAACGGCTTGCCTTCCTGCTGGATGATGGCCATCAACAGCAGCGTGGTGATGATGCTGCTCTCGGTGTAAAAGCTGTCCTGGTAATAGAAATGGCCTGCCAGCTCGCCGCCGAACAGGATGTTCTGCTCGCGCATGGTCTTCTTGATGAAGGAATGGCCGACGCGCGACAGGACAGGAGTCCCGCCGTTGGCAAGGATCGTCTCTTTCACGATGCGGGAGGACCGGAGGTCGTACAGGACCGGCGCTTTCCTTGCTGTCAAGAGATGCTTGGCGATCAGCGCCGTCATCAGGTCTGCTGGAACCATCTGCCCCTTCTCATCAACGGCAATGCACCGGTCTGCATCGCCGTCCGTCGCAATGCCAAACGTTGCGCGCCGCTGCACCACCGCCTTCTGGAGATGGCGGAGGTTTTCTTCCTTGATTGGGTTGGCTTCATGGTTTGGAAACGCGCCATCCAGCTCTTCAAACAAGGGGATGTAATTGCAGTACACTCGGGAAAAGACTTTCGGGAACGTGTACCCGCCCATCCCATTGCCAGTGTCGACGACCAGCGTCAGCCTCTTTCCCGGCTGGGGCGGAGGCGCAAAGCGAAGATTGTGGCGGATGAAGTTCTCCAGCACGTCATACGGCATGATTGTTCCCTTGCGTTCCGGCGCAGGGAATGTTCCCTGTTCTGCCAGCAGGCGGATGTCCTGAAGCCCGGTGTCGCCGCTGATCGGGATGCAGTTGTTGCGGCACAGCTTGAAGCCGTTGTATTCCGCAGGATTGTGGGATGCCGTGATCATGATGCCTGCCTCGGCATCTTTTGCAGCAAAATACAGCATCGGCGTGCAGCACAGCCCGACATTGAGCACTTTGGCTCCTTGGTCCATCATGCCCTGCGTCAGGTGGTGAAGAAGCTGCTTGGATGACGCCCGCATGTCATGGCCGACGACCACCGTGCTGCAGCGGAGATAGTGGACGAATGCCCTGCCTATCTTATACGCCGCCTCATTGTCGATTTCAGAAGGATACTTGCCGCGGATATCATACGCTTTGAAGATGGAAGAGTTCATGAGCGCAGGGAAGAAGGGGGGTTTATAAAGATTGTTTTGTCATGGGCTCTGTAGAAAATCTTTCTTCGTTTTTAGTCGTCAAGCCTCAGTTTTCGGCTAAAAAACATGGATTTGGGGCGCCGCAGTGATTTTCTATGAACTCTTCTTTTATCTCCCACCTCGCCCAGGCAGGGTGGGAGATAAAAGAGAGCTAAACAAAGTTTAGGTACAGCGGCGCCCCAAATCTGAACGACATTTTCTACAGAGCCTTTAGCATAGCAAAAGACGGTAAAAAATTACCCGCCATCGTTACCTTTAAATATTACCTCTGATTTTCTTGCCTTGAACGGCCATAGGGGCGTGGTTCTACCGGTTCCCTTTTCGAACACCGAAGTCAAGAACGCCTCCGTTCTGTGGTGTACTGTCTTCCAGACGGGAAACACGGAAAGCTGTTCACCTCATTTTCTTTTCCTTCCTCATCGCACAACTATATCGTTTAATCGGAAGGAAAAGAAAATGCTTTTCTAAGACATTTTCTTTTCCTTCCTCATTGCACAGCTATACTGCTTAACCGGAAGGAAAACAAAATGCTTTTTTGGGAATAAGCATCCGTTTGTGGAACTATATCGGCGTGTCGGTGGACTCCTCACTCTGTTCGGAGTCTAACAAAACGGTCGAAGTTGCTTCTTTCGGGTGGCTGAACGAAGTGAAGCCGCCCCTCTTGGGGATTCCCAAAACTCGCCCACGAGTTTGAAGCGATGCGAGTTTTGAATGACATGCTTTTCTGGGCGTTAAGCTTCCGTCACTGAACTATATTCATATATAGGTAGCCTCCGCTTCGCTCCGGCGAAAAAGAATCCAACATTGCCAAAACAGCTGTCATCACGTCTTAAATCCGTCTTGCAGCCTGTTAAGGGAAGCAATGCCGAAGAAAAGATCAAGTAATCCCAAAGGTATTAAAATGACTTCTTCTCCATGCACGGTGAAATGACTCAGTACCAAACAACCCGACGGACCGCCCTTCGCCTTCTTGGGCTTGGTGCCGGTGCAGCAGCGCTTGCTTCTTGCAAGCATTCTCCGATCACTCAGGGCCTGGAGTATCTTATCGGAAGCAATGAGCCATCTCTGGAAATCCGCCTCTCTGAAGACCTCCGTGATCATGAAGAAAGCATCGCCCGAGAAGTGAGCTCCTTTCTCCGATATGAAGCCGTGAGAAGGGAGCTTGGGTTCAATCCGCTTTCCCCTCCAATAGATTATGTTATCGCTATCTATAAAGAAGTTGGTTTCACTCCCGAATTTGCCAGGTCCCATGACAATATCGTAAGCCTTAATGGCATCCTCTTTGCTCTCCAACCTGTTTCGTTATCTGACGCATACCATGACGCTACGAGCAACCTTGGAAGGAACCCCAATGAATCAGCGCAGGATTTTGCTGCCCGCATTGCCACAAAAGCAGAACAGATGTACGAGCGGCACTGCATATTATTAGGCGATCAAGAGCTGGCGTGGATGTTCCGAAATATGCTGATCGTCCACGAGCTTGCTCATCGGGCTTGGGCCCTTGATACCTCACGTCCGGATCCAGGCCATGGCGTGACGACGAGGCCGGAAGTTCATGTGGCAACAGGATTGTATCACGATAGCACGATTACAAGAGAGTTATGGCTGAAGACGCTTGATTTCTATTCCAAATTCGAGAATGTTGATCATGAGCCGGAACAGAACATTCGAGACTATATTGGGATGTCAACTCTTTTTGCTGGACCATAACGTATCACGGCATTTCTTCACTCTTATCCATTTTCTCCGCCTTCCTTAGTGCCGGACAGCTCTACAATCACCTTCTTCCTCACGCTGTCCACGCCTTTCACGAGAGCGTGAGGCTTGAGCATGGACTTCATCTGCTCCCAGGAATACTGCTGCTTTGCCTTGCGAAGATCGCCGAGCAGGCGGCTGAGCGCCTGGTAATTCTCGTAGATCAGCTCCCCCTTCCGCTGGCATTCTTTGGCTTCCTTGTCCAGCTTCTCTGCCTGGCGGGACTGCATGGCCACGATCTTGTTTGTTTTTTCTTCAGCAGTCTCCCTCTTCTTTTGCGCTTCATCCTTCTGGCGCGGCCTCATCTCGGAGAGAACACGGTCGAGCGCTTCACTGTAGCTTGCAGCAGCTGCAGATTCCAGCCCTTGATAGCACTGAAGCGGGAACGGAACGACATCTTGTACTGCGCCGTCCTGCCGGATGATGCAGGGGCTTGGCTTCCTCTCCCGCAGGGCGACAAGAGCGTGATACAATGCAGAAATCTCCTTGTCCGTCAGGCTGTCTGCTGATGCCTGTTTTTCCACAGATGCAGCCGTGCAGAGCTCTTCTGCATACATGCCGCCAAGCCCAAGGTCCGTGGCAAGGCATTTGACGAGCTGCCCTTTCTTGGACTCCTTCAGCAGGCTGGCAAAGCTTGGCTTGCTGATGATGAACAGGTCTGCTGCGAGCTTCGGATGCTTGTACTGCTCTTTCGGCTTGATGGTGCGGTCTTTCCAGACCTGGTTTTCCATAGGAGAGAGGATAACGCCGTCGAGATCAGTCAGGATGACATTTCCCTTCATGAACAGCTCTACAAACAGGTGGTACTTGAATTCTTTATCTTTTTCTTTCACCTGAAGATGGATGTCAACGATGCGCTCGCTCTCCAGCTGGTCGATAGACACCACTCGTGCATTCTTGAGGCGGCGGCGGAGATAGAGGCAGTAGCCGAACGGCTTTTCAGGGTTGGCGGGCTTGATCGTGGTGAGGTAGAGCCATTTGCCCGGAACGATGCGGAGCATAAGCCGCCCTTTTCCAGAGACATGAACGATCAGGAGAAGCTCGTCACGGGTCGGCTGGTACACCTTGTCGATCTTTCCGCCGACAAGCGATTGAAGATCACTGACGATATGCTTCAGCTCGAGAGAAGAGATTTCTTGTTTCATGGGATACTAAAAACAGGTTCTCTTTAATAAGCTTTTTGACGTCCAGGGCTCTGTCCTAAATCTTTTTCGGAGGCACTGCCGCCTAACGTAGTCTTAGACTATCTGGCGATACCTGAAGACTCGTTGCGATTACGCAGAGTATTTATGCGAACGGAGCGCGGCAGTGCCTCCGTTAAAGGTGGTGCTATTGCGCTCTGTTCGAGCGTGCCAATCGCTCGTATTCCGAGTATCCGGACATCTGCTTAGGATATCATGCACGGCGCTCGGCAATAGCACCACCTTTAATCGAGATTTAGGACAGAGCCGACGTCCAGGGCTCTGTAGAAAAGGTGATATCTATCTTGGGCGCCGCCGTGTCATAACGCAGTTATGGTCTCTTTTATCTCCCACCCTGCCCGGGCGAGGTGGGAGATAAAAGAGAATTTTCAGGGAAAATCACGGCGGCGCCCCCAAATCTTGTTTTTTTAGTCAAAAACAGCGATTTGACGAGTAAAAACGAGAGAGATTTTCTACAAAGCCTGCGTCCAGGCCCTATTCTTTCAGACAGAGCCTACTCAATCACCGCCCTTCCTTCACACGCCTGGCCGTCCCGGTCCTGATCGAGATAATGGATGTCGTTCTCCACACCGCCGCAGGCCTCATACGCATCCTGTGCCTCGTCGCGGCTGGTAAAGTCGTCGCAATCATACCTATTGGACGTGCAATCGTACGGCGGCGAGGGGGGTACAACAATAGACTCAGACTGATTATTATCTGGCTGGTCCAGCTTGCCCCACATGCCGAACCGTTTCATCCTTGCGATCTGTTCTGATTCCCGGAAGCCGACACAAGTCGGATCGTCATCCGCAGAGGAGGAGGGGCGGTATGCTGCTGCGTATCCATCATCAACAAGCGCGGTATTGACAAACCTGTCTTGAACGTACACATACCTCAGCAGCCGGCCATAGCGATCCCTGTCTGTAGTTCCGTTCGTGAGGATAATATCCTTGTTTAGGACGAGGCGGGCAAGCGCCATTTTTGATTCTTCATAAAATAATTCCCCCCGTTCTGGCGCATCAATGCAGAGCAGGCGGATCTTGTCTCCATCCGTCAGTTCGAAGGTGTCGCCGTCAATGATGGACGCTGCGCGATAGAGCATGGCTTTGGCCCTCTCTGGCTTGATTGTTTCGACAGCAACGGTACTGACGTTGGCCACGTCACATTCTGGCGCGGGAGGCTGCAGTTCTTCAGGCGTGTCACACTCGCTGTCGTTGTTCATGTCTAAACAGCAGGCCGTATTAAGGACGGTGTATGGCAAGCTGCATTTGATCTCTATCTTTTCTGGTTGAAGCGGGAGAGGGAAAAGAAGGACGGCGATGGCCAGGCAGGCAATCGTGACAACAGCTGCCTCTTTGGCTGGTATCCGATGATGGTGATGAAACCGGTGAAACATCCATAATCCTATCTTTGTCCGAAATGAAGAGCGCCAGATAGCAATAGCAAGAGCAAGAAAGGCAATGGCGCCTGCAAAGCGCCCGGCCAGCAGGAGGATGTCAAGAGTTTCCAACAATAGTCACCTCTATCAAAGAAATGAAGAGATGATTATAAAATGATTACTATTTTTGAAACAACCATGGGACATCACCCTCCGGCTATCACCCCCTCTCACGAAACCACATTTGTGGCTAACTACCGAAGAATAGTGATAAACCTTTATATTCGCTCTCTGGACATAAAGAGGGATGTACGACATCGTCATCGGCAGATCAGAAGCAGACAAGCAAAAGTATGGCACTGCCGGCACCATCCTTCTTGGCAAGCAGTACGTCACGATGGGAAGGCAGACCAGCCTTGCAAGCCCGGTGTATTTAGACATCGCATCATCGCACGTCATCTTCGTGTGCGGCAAAAGAGGCAGTGGGAAATGCTTGGAGGGGGATACGCTTATCACCCTCCATGATGGTTCCATAAAGCCAATAAGAGAGTTATACCCTGATGATCATGACATCCTCGCTCTTGACACCTCTCTAAAACTAAACATTGCAAGAAAAGAAGGGTTCTACCAGCGCCATGCCCCCAAGCTTTTCCATATCTATCTAAGAACAGGGAAAGAACTGAAGCTCACACCAGAGCATCCTCTTCTAACGGTTAATGGCTGGAAGCCGGTACAGGAATTGCCTGTTGGGTCCAGAATTGCTACCCCCAGAGTGATCCCTATTTTTGGGGAAGAAGACCTGAGTGAGGATAAGGTAAAATTATTAGCATATCTTCTCGCAGAAGGCCACCTGTCCAACAAGTTTGTTCTCTTCTCAAACATGGATGAACAGATCATTGATGACTTTAAAAATGCCGTCAGATCATTTGATGCCCAGCTGGAAGTGAAGCAGCATTCAAAGCCTGGCTGTTTTAGGGTTGTTAATCTCGTCCAAAAAAGAAAGATTAAGATACCATCAAAGAGAAACATTCTTGGCCAATTCTGCAGCGGGCCAATTTTTGAAGACACGCGGCGGTCCATCAGGAAATGGTTTGATGACATTCACTTGTACTGGAAATTATCGAAGGAAAAATTTATACCGGGCCTTGTTTTCAAGCTGCCAAAAGCAAAACTCGCTCTCTTCCTTAATCGCCTCTTCAGTTGCGACGGATCAATCTACTGCCGAGATTCTTACTGGCAGGTATCCTACGCTTCAGCGTCAGCCGAAATGATCAAGCAGGTTCAGCATCTGCTCCTGCGGTTTGAAATAGTGAGCAGGGTGAGAGAAAAGCACTGGAAGCAGTTTACCCATTACGAGATAGAAATAGACTCGGAGAATGTATCGCGCTTTTTACAAAATATAGGATTTTTTGGCAAAAAAGAAGAACGGCAGGCACGATCTCTTCGAGAAGGGATATCTATCCGCCGAAATCCTAACAAAGACACCATCCCGCAGGAGATATGGGACACCTATCGCCCTTCAAACTGGGCGGAGATTGGGCGAAAGATGGGATACTCAACTCCCAAAGCATTACGCTCAAGCATAGCCTATGCCCCGTCGCGGCAGAAGCTTCTCCAGATAGCAACGCTTGATGGGCAGGAACAGCTTCAGATGCTCGCATCCTCGGACATCTACTGGGATGAGATTGTACAAATAAAAGAGCTGGATGGTGACTTCCTTGTTTATGACATCACGGTCCCGAATCACCATAATTTTGTTGCAAATGACATTCTCGTCCATAACTCTTACTCCATGGGCGCCATCGCCGAAGGCATGACAGACATCTCTCCAGAAATCCGGGACAATCTTTCGTTCATCCTCCTTGACACGATGGGCATCTACTGGACGATGAAGTATCCCAACAAGGAAGACGAGGACAGCCTGAAAGCATGGGGCTTTAAGCCAAAGGCCCTCAACGTCAGAATATTCACGCCAGTCATGTACCACCAGAAGTATAAGGATGAAGGCATACCGACAGATTTCCCGTTCTCCATCAATCCGTCAGACCTCGATCCTGAAGACTGGCAGCTGACGTTTGACATCTCTCCGAATCATCCGATGGGCGTCCTGCTTGAGCGGGTCATCTATCAGCTGAAGTCTGAAGGAAAACCATTCAGCATCAGCGACATCATCAAGGAAGCCCAAAAAGATATGAAAACGGACCAGGCTACCAAAGATGCTGTCGAGAACAGGTTTCTCAGCGCCAAGACCTGGGGCGTGTTTGCTGATCATGGAGAAGGAACTCCTCTCGGCCAGCTTGCTGCTGCGGGGCAGGTCAGCGTTCTCGATGTCAGCTGCTACGCCACCATGCCCAACGGCTGGAAGATCAAGCACGTCATTGTCGGCATCATCTCCAAGGCGTTGTTCATCCAGCGCATGTCTGCCAGGAAGAAAGAAGAATACGATGAAGTCCATGCGGCCATCCACTACTTCAGCGATGAGGGAAAACAAAAAAAGCTTCCCATGCCTCTCGTCTGGCTTGTGCTTGACGAAGCGCACGAGTTCCTGCCCAATGAAGGAAAAAACCCAGCGACTCAGCCGCTGATCACGATCATGAGAGAAGGCAGGCAGCCGGGCATCTCTCTTATCCTTGCTTCCCAGCAGCCGGGAAAGATACACACGGATGTCATGACGCAGAGCGACACGGTCCTGAGCCATCGTGTCACGGCAAAGTTAGACGTTGACGCGCTCGGCATGCTCATGCAGAGCTATATGCGGGAAGGCCTCACCACCCACATTGACGGGCTTCCCCGCCTGAAAGGGGCTGCTGTGCTGTTTGACGACACGAACGAGCGGCTGTATTCCATCCAAGTCAGGCCGCGCTTCACCTGGCACGGCGGCTCTGCGCCAGTGGCGATCACGAAGCCAAGAGAGAAGTTGTGATACGGAGAACTGCTCTTTCTGTCATGCGCTATTACAACGTTGCTGTTAGGCCTCCTGACAACTGAAAGGAGGAGAGCGCAGCGGGGTGCGAAGCAAGTCTTTTCCTCACTGGAAATTTGGCTGGCACTTGGTCTCAAAATTACGAGGAATCTGGGAGTAATATTTTTAAAAGAGAGGGGTATGTGTAAGTTAAGAAGGTGTTACCTATGCTTTTAGCCAGAAATAAAGAGTATCTTCAACTGCTCCACGAGATTAAAGTTAGAGTCCGGTCTGCTCAGATAAAGGCAGCGATTTCTGTCAATAAAGAGCTTATTGGCTTGTATTGGGATGTTGGTAAAATGATTGCCGAAAGACAAGCAAAAGGGAGATGGGGAGATTCCGTTGTAGATATGCTTGCTGGTGATTTGAGACGAGAATTTCCGAATATGAAAGGGTTCTCCAGAGCCAATATCTTCAATGTCCGTCAATGGCATCTCTACTATTCGACCATGGATGAAAAAGTCCAACAACTTGTTAGACAATTGCCATGGGGCCATAATATGGTTATTGTCAATAAGATAAAAGACCCTCAAGAAGCTATTTTCTATATCAATGAGACCATTAGAAATAATTGGTCAAGAAATGTCTTAATTCACCAAATCGAAAGTGGGTTATATCAAAGAAAAAGTAAAGTTTTGCATAATTTTGAGGCTACCTTACCATCACCTCAATCAGATTTAGCACGCCAAACGCTGAAAGATCCTTATATTTTTGATTTTCTTTCTCTGTGTGAAGAAGCACAGGAACGAGAAATCGAGAAGGAATTGACAAAACATATCACGAAATTTTTGCTGGAATTAGGTGCTGGTTTTTCGTTTGTAGGAAGTCAGTATCCGCTTGAAATATCAAGCAAGGATTACTATATTGATCTGCTGTTTTACCATTTAAGACTACGCTGTTTTGTGATTATTGAACTGAAAACAGGAGAGTTTAAACCAGAATACGCAGGAAAGTTGAACTTTTATCTTTCTGCTGTTGATAAGACATTGAAACAGGAAGGCGATAAGCCATCAATAGGGATTGTTTTGTGTAAAAGCAAGGATAAAGTTATAGCGGAGTATGCTCTCAAAGATATGAGTAAGCCTATGGGTGTTTCTGAATATAAAATCGTTCGTGCTATTCCAGAAAAATTAAAGACAAGCTTGCCGACGATTGATGAATTGGAGAAAGAGCTGTCAGAAACTGGTAAAAATAAAAAGGCAAACATTAGATTAAGACAAAACACGCAGGGTAAGTCAACATGAGCCAAAAAATAGTAAGAACAAAAATACTATCATCAAAAGGAAAGCTTTCAGCAGTAATTCATTATCCTAAAAGCGAATCCCAAAAGCTTGCTATCCTATGCCCTGGATATTTAGATTCTAAAGACTACCAACACTTGGTTGGTTTGGCTGAAGTTTTAAACAATATCAGGTATACTGTCGTTAGGTTTGATCCAACGGGAACATGGGAAAGCGAGGGAACTATCTCCGATTATACTAACTCGCAATATATTGAAGATATAAAGAATGTGCTTGAATTCATGCTTAACCGTAAAAGATATGAGTATGTGTTGCTCGGCGGTCATAGTAGAGGTGGGCAGCTTTCAATAATTTATGCTGCACGAGACCGCAGAATTTCTTTAGTAGTTGCAATTATGCCTTCTTCCAAACATACTATGACCGGGCAACGCTATAAAGACTGGGAAAGGACAGGCGTTAGCATTTCTTATAGGGATTTACCTGAAAACAAAGATGATAAGAGGGAATTTCGAGTTCCATTCTCTCACGTAAGAGATAGAGAGAAATATGATGTTATGGGAGCCGTGAAAAAAATTAAAGTTCCTATAATTGTCGCTGCAGGAGAATTGGATGAGTTTTGTCTGCCTAAACATGTAAAAGAAATCTTTGATAACGCCAATCAGCCTAAACAATTTGTTATGATGCCATGTATTAGTCATGATTATCGCCACAATGAGAGCGAAGTGAAGTTTGTTAATCAAGAGATTTTAAAGTTAATGCAAGCAAAAGTTATTTTGGTTGATGCAGTGGATACTTTTGTAATTGAAGACAAAGGTAAATTTAAGATTTTCAAAGAGATGTATGATCTGCTTGAAGCTTTCCCAAATAGAAAAATAATTTTGACTGGGGCAAATGATGAGCAAATTATAAAGTTTGGTTTGGATAAAATGCCCTATGAAGTTTTTACGCTTAAGCATAACCCAGAAAAAACTGAGCCAAAGTACTTCAAAATTATGCTGCGACAATTTTGGTTTAGTAAAGATGATGTCATCTATTTTGAACATAATCCCCCTGCAGTAAAGAGTGCTGAATCCGCAGGTATTAAGGCATATTATTATGATTCCGAAAAGAGAGATTTAAAGGCTTTGAAGACATTTTTATCAGAAAATGTTTAAGATATAATAGCTGCCAGATTTGTTGAGTTGAAAAAGTAATGAGATGTGCTGGCTCTGTCCCGAATGTCGGGAATGGCACTGCTGCCTAGCGTAGTCATCCATTGCCCACCAATGAATGAAAAACTCGGTATCACGGCCGATTATGTGTGCTGACGAAGCGCAGCAGTGCCATTCCCCTCCTATAACGGAGGGCATTAGTTTTTAATATGATTTCCCTCTGTTATATACCAGAAAACCTAACAAATACTATTAAAAATTAGGTTTTCTAGTATGAAATGGGCGGTGCTGCTGCGCTCTGTTCGCATTTGCCAATCGTTCGTATCCCAAGTATCCGAGCATCTGCTTAGACTATTGGGCACGACGCTCGGCAGCAGCACCGCCCAGTTGGAGATTCGGGACAGAGCCAGATGTGCTTGTAACGTGAGGAAAAGCTTACGCCCAACAGCCTATTTCACTTTCTTCAAGCTAAACCCGATCTCTTTCTTCCCAGAAACATGAACATCAAGCCCGATATGGTTGTAGGAGTACATGGTGAAATAGCTCAACAGCGTGGTATTGTCTGGGTTGCCAAATCTTCTAAAAATGGCATCTTTTGAGTGCTGGATTTTTGTGCTGCCCTTCAAAAACCGGTTCATCGATGGGCGCACCGTGAAGAGCGTCACGCTATCATTGTCAAAATGGATAAGGAGGCCGGTGTCATTCAGCGTGAGGCTTTCCCGGTACTCAAAATTGGAAGCGCCGTTCGGATAGTCTGTCCGAAGGTCTGGCATGCCTATCTTCTCCGTGACCTCGCTCATGGAATCGCCAAACTCGACGCCAAGCACAGAAATATCAGAGCTCGTCCATCCTGTTCTGGCGAACACGTCATGCTTTGTCAGCTCATATTTTGGCTTCTGGATCGTATCCTCTCGCCCGATAAGCGACAAGCACCCGGTGGTAAGCAAGAGAAGAACAGCTATGAATGCAAGCAATGCCAGCGCTGTTTGTCTTTTCATGATATCCACAACACCGGCAAAGAAACCATGTTCTATATAAAGATTGAGAAAACTTTAAAAGTGGTTACGACGACTCAGGAAGATACGCCGCCAGCAGGTCATCAAACAGGCTGCGGTACTTTGTCACGACACGCTGATGCTGGATGACGCGCGTCTGGGGAACGCTCCTTGTCTTTTCAACTTCTACCAGCTTCTCCTGATCCTGGTACGTCGTCACCGTGCGTGTTGCCTTCGTCTTTTGTACTGCGGACGTCACGCTGTCATCAATCAAGACACCCCTGTACGGATATGCAGAAGGGTGATACGTCCCGCTTCCTGTCAGCATATGGGGCGGCTCTTCTGAGGTGAGATCTTCAAGCGCTTCAGAGTCCAACGTGGTTGGGTCATACGTCGCAGCAGAGTATTCTCCTGATGAATCCTTGCACAATAATTTCGTGGAGACCTGAATCTGCTCCAACGTCATGTGCTTTTCTTCGTCAAACATGGTAACCCACGCTATAACCCGCTTTTCACAGGACCGGGGCCTCACGCGAAGCTGAAGCCGGTCAATGCAGTTATCAAGATTGTCGCCAGCCCATTTGCAGATGCGGAAGTTCCCTATCATCCGCTTCGGTTCCTGGTTGCATATCTCTACGCCCTGCCGGAGCTTGTTGTCCTTGCCGTTATATCCGATCTCTGTCACCGGGTCATACTTGTTTTCCTCTAAGGGAGTAGACTGGATATACTCAACCGTGTAGTTGAAGTCCGCAAAAATGCAGGAGCTTCCGCCGGGGAATGATGAAGCTGTCGGATCGAGAAGGTCGCTGGGTGATCCAAGCTGGACGTTTTTCTCCTCAAGGTATAATTCTTCTGACACGACTGGAACACGGACCAGCTGCGTTTCGTTGGCGACATAGGATTCTTCAGCCTGGTACTCCTCTACTGTTTCGTACGCCTCTGTCACATCGTACGGGACTTGGATCAAGCGGAGAGTAATGACTGTCCCGATAAGAAGGATGATCAGAACCAGTCCGGCTTTAAGAATGGCAGGGGTAGCAGTTGCTGGTCGTCTTGAATGAGCCATGTCACGCCTCTTTTCGGATTTTTAAGGGCTACTCGTATATAAAGGTTGTGGGATGCTGTCCTGTAGAAAATGTCGTCCAGATCTGGGGCGCCGCCGTGATTTTTGTTGGAGACCACTATTCAACCACTATCTTCAAGAAATCGGCTCGTGGCGGACCTGCTTGCTGCTGATGCTTACTGTCAAGTCCCGGTAGCCATACCGTTCCTTCACGTCTTCCACATCCTCTCCATAGATAAGAACCTGGACAGGAACACCAGAATAGCTGTCAACCCATACGCGGACCGTGTCGCCGCCGATGCGCTTGTACTCTATTACATTGGACAGCCGATCATCGAACTGCTCCACCCCAACCCATTTGGCATACGTGAGCTCGTCAATCCAGTCTCTTGGCGTCGGGATGACGAACGTAGTGTAATCCAGCGTAAATTCACGCTTCATGTCAAGGCAGCGGGAAGGATCTTCACAATACCCGACTGCTGTTTTCCGGCTCGTGTCGAGATAGACCGTATTAAAATAGTTCTCCCGATCATACAAGTTGACACTGTACAGCTTGATCTTGATGAAATTGTCTTTCACAAAATACTGGTCCCGCCACAATTCCCAGTTGTTTGTGGTGGTGTAATAAAAAGAATATCCAAGGCCTGTTTTCTCTTTAGCTTTGGTGATGATAGTCTGGACCTTCTTGTCCATCTCCTGCATGGTTGGAACCGCAACATTCTCTGCCGAGGGCTCTATCACTGGTTCAGCAGCTGCCTGAACAGGTGGAGTTGAAGGGGCTGCAGCCGGCTCTGGAGCGGGGATAAGCGGCGCTGAAGGCGCTGGCTGGACTGCAGGCACGGGAACAACCCCTGCAGGCTCTGCCCCTGGCACTGCTGGTGGGGGAAGCTGGGGGGATGCAGCACGGTTATCCTTCTTGAGCACACAGCCGGCTGCCAAGAGTGTGGAGAGAACAATAAGGAGGAGGATCACCTGATGCCAGCGTTGATGGTCGTGTTGTGGTATCATGGCGGCAACTCTTTTCAATCATTTATTCCAATCATTCATTTTTATCATTCTTTTCCGCTTCTCAGCTGATGATCAAGGACGATAGCAGCATCAACATCTGCTCTCGTCATCGAGATGAACGATGCAATGAACATGAAGATGCTTAACAGCAGAAAGCTGAAGGCATACGATGGCCCAAGCCGTTCATAGTACAGAAGGCTCAGCACGCCGCCGATGATGCTGACAGCAAAGAAGCCGCTGGACAATGGGGCAGCGCGAAACCGTTTCAGGAGGGGGAGCATAGTACTGCTAAAATGGTGATGGTTTATATTTTTTTTGTATTTGTGTAATACTTCAGCTTTGTGAAGCGTTACCGTCCAAAGGTCGACAAGGGGGGATGTCCCTTACGGGGGAATGTCAGTCCTTGATAACCCATGCAGAGGCGAGAAGACGGTAACGCTTCACAATGAAGCAGGGAGAGCATCTTAGAAATCCTCGACGTGAACCTGTGGGCGCTGCATCCCCGGATGGGGCAACCCCCTGCAACGCGCCTGGCAGAGAAACGGAGAGGATTTCGACCTCAATGATGCTCTCCCTGCTTCAGGAAGCTGAAGTATTACGTATTTGTTTAGCTTGGTAAAGCGTTACCATCCCAAACTCGCATTCAAAGCAGATCTTGGGGGAGTTTTGGGACTCCACAAATTGGGCGACCTCGCTAAAGCTCGGTCACCCGAAAGAAGTAACCGGAGCTATGCAATATTCCATCCTCATTCGCCGGAGCGAAGCGGAGGCTACCAACACGTCAACGTAGTTGTACCGACGGAAGCTTATTCTAAAAAAAGCATTTTCTTTTCCTTCCGATTACACGATATAGCTGTGCGGTGAGGAAGGAAAAGAAAATGTTTTGTTTAGTAACATTTATAAAAGAACAGCTCCTATTGTTTTCAATGAAGCATTCTCTCCAGATCACCTGTCTGCTGGTGGGGCTGTTCTTCATCACCCAGATTGTCGGCCTTTTCACGATCAGCAACAGCGACTATCTCCAGGTGTTCACTACCATCAACGAAACGACTGGAGAGAAGGTCACCACAGTCTCGTACGAGGATACCTTTATCGGAGAGCCGATCCAGGTAGCGCACAAAAACTGGTCCGGGGTCTATCTCCTCATCGGCGTCCTCATCGGCACGTCTCTGCTTTTCCTGCTCATCAAGCTCCGTGTCGGAAACTTCTGGAAGTACTGGTTCCTGCTGAGCGTGTTCATCACGCTGGCGATATCAGTCAACGTGTACGTCAGCAAGCTGATCGCTGTCCTGGCCGCTGCGGGGTTCAGCCTTAGCGCCTACCTCAGCAAGCCCATCGCTGCCCTGCTCGCTGCGGGATTCAGCCTTTGGAAAGTCTATCGCCCTAATGTGATCGTGCACAACATCACCGAAATTTTTATCTATACAGGAATCACCATCATCTTCCTGCCGATCTTTTCAATCTTTTCCGTCATCGTCCTCCTCGTCCTCATCTCTATCTATGACATGATTGCAGTCTGGAAGTCCGGCCACATGGTCGAGCTTGCCCGGTTCCAGGCCAAGTCGAACATTTTTGCCGGGCTGCTGATCCCCTACAAGCTTCGTTCGGGCGGGATGAAGCGCCTGCTGATCAGCAAGCAGCAGGGGAAGAAGCAGAAGCCTGCCAGCTCCGAAGGGCGGACTGCTATCCTTGGCGGGGGAGATATCGCCTTCCCCCTCCTGTTCTCCTCCACAGTCATGGTGGACCTTCTCCAGTCATCCATGCTCTCCATCGGAAAAGCGTTCTTGATGTCGAGCATTATCGCCCTTGCCACCACTGCCTCCCTGTTCCTGCTCCTGTATTTTGCGAAAAAAGACAAGTTCTATCCTGCCATGCCCTTCATCAGCCTTGGCTGCTTGGCGGGGTATGGGCTGGTTCTCCTTCTGCTGTGGTTTTGAGCATGAAACGAAGGCAAAACGTGCTTCACGAGTTTGATTTCCATAAAGTTTTTATAACGCCCTCCTTTTGTGCTGCTGGGCAGGCTAGGCTGGGAGGCTAACCCTCTCCTGTAACCATAAACGGGATACATGATGGGGCCGACGCTGTTCAAGCGGCTCTTGCGATAGGCATGGTCTTGATTCCGACGCTGAGTCTCTGTCCTGGAGGATCAGCCTCTTCAGCAACCGTGTCAGGCCAGGAATGGAGCAGCACTACCTGTTCTGGCTGGTGCTTCCGGGGAAGCGGAGAGGAGAACGAATCAAGGTCAGCCATGGCTATTGCAAGGGTCCATTGGGCGGCACGCCTGCCTACTTTTTACGTTGTTTTTTTATTCTTTTTTCTTGTTCGTTTCTCAAAAGTAAGAATATTTAATAAAATACCCGGCTTCGCTTCGCTCAGCGGGTGACGAGACACACGCGCCGCCACGATTGCGATTCCCAATCAATTCCATTTTTCTTGCTCTACACCAGTGTGGAGCAAGAAAAACGGACATGAGCAACATAACGATGCGTGGCGGCGCCGTAACTCGTTACCGGCTCTGCCGGTTTTGTTTTGATCTGTTGTACTTCCTTGTAACGTCTTTATTCGCGGCGCGTGTGTCCCGTTACAGGCCTCTGGCCTGTTTTGATGTTTTTTTCTGAAATTAAAAGAGACGGCGCAGGTGTTCGTTAATACCCTTTGGCACATTTATCATTTTTTGTTACAGACTACAGAAAACGGAATTAAAACTCACTCCAGAACTATCTTCTTCGCTGCCAGCAGGCGCTCTTTCGGCTCCATGCCCGTGAGGCTGTTGCGGAGCGTCATGTCATCTTCCAGCTTTTGGATGACTCCTTTCGAAAGATGCAGGCTATCAAAGAGGTCCGTGTCAAGCCGTGCGCCGCGGAGGAAGAATGATCGCCTGTCTTCTAAGCTTGGCGTGGAAATAGCGCGGTTCATGGCTTTCTTCAGCAGGTCAATTCGGTCCATTCTCTTCCCTGGTGAGAAAGAAGTATTTAATGATTGCGGAAAAGACCCCTGTTTAGCTTTGCGAAGGTTATCTCCTCACTGCTTCACCACAATCGCCACTTTTCCTGGCTGGGCCTGCTTGGCCTTCGGTTCTGAAGCTTCATCAGCGCTGGCTATCTGGACAGGGCATCCCGCTTCTGCCGATAGAAAATCAACTGCATCGCGCAAGGCAGCAAGCTCCTTCTCCTGCGGCAGGATCATCGGTGGAAGGCCGCCCTGGACGAGTTTCGGAATTAGTTTGGAGATGTCCTGCCCGTGGCTCCGGAGCTCGGCTGGCGCGTTTTTCATCACGGCAGCAAGAACCTCTGCGGGGTTTCTTGTGGTGTCCAGCTGTTTCCTGACGATCGCAAAAAGCTGATATTTCCAGGCTGGTGAAACGAAGAGCGCGATCGATGCGGGCTTCTGGATGTCCAGCAGCTTGAGCACGGATTGGATGTCTGCTGCTGTCTCCTGGACGAGATTCTCTGCAGCATTGGCCTGCTCGTCAATCTTGTCTTGCTGCGCAACCGGCCAGGATGCTTCGCAGGCAAGCCCCTTCTTGCCGAGCATGCTCCAGATCTCTTCGCAAAGGTGGGGCGTGAACGGGGAGAGCATGACGGCCTGCGCATCCACCAGCTCTTTTATTACGGTCGTGTTCGGTGAATTTTTTGTCCTGCGCAGATACCATCGCAGGAGGCGCTGGAGGTCAAAAAAGATCTTTTGGATGGCGCTCCGGAAGGAGGTCTCTTCCATCAGCGCCGTGGCGTCGTGGATGATCTGGTGAAGGTTGGACAGGGCCCAGAGGTCGATCGGCTTCATCGTGTACCTCCCGCCATCGGTGCTCGTTTTACCTGTGCTTGTTTCACCTGCTGCAGTGCCTTTGGCAGCTGCCCTATCTTTTGCTGTCGTCATATCTTTAGCAGCTGCCACGTCCCTCGCAAGAGTGTAGAACTGCTCCAGCTTGGGGATGATGGACCTTGCAAACTCCGTGTCCCAGTTCGGGTCGTCCATCCCCTCTCCTCCAGTCAGGATCGTGATGCGCGCTGCGTCAGCCGAATACGTCTTTACCATCTCCCGCACGGGGATCACGTTGCCCAGCGACTTGGACATCTTGCTGCCGTCAACAGTGACCCAGCCATTGACGCCGATGCCCTTCGGCCACTTGTCCTTGTGGAAGATGGCAGTGTGGTTGAACAGGTAAAACGTGAGATGGTTCTGGATCAGGTCCTTGCCGGAATTCCTGAAATCAACAGGGTACCAGTAGTCAAACTCGCGCCGCATGGCATCAGCATCCTTTTTGTCCACCAGGAGCTTTCCGGTGTTCTCGTCGAGAAAGACGTAATCGAACAGCGCGCCATTGACGTTTCTTACGTCAATCTTCTGAAGAAGATGGACGATCGTGTAGTACGCCATGTACACGGTGCTGTCCGAGAGCGACTCGATGAGCCACTTCTCATCCCACGGAAGGCGCGTGCCAAGCCCGGTCTCCCGGGTACAGGCCCACTGATGCAGCCAGTCGATGACGTAGGTGAACTGCGCCCGCGCCTTTTCAGGATACAGCGTGAGATTGTTCAGGGCGTCGTGCGCCAGCTTCTTCCACACCGGGTCGCCGTAGTCCAGGAACCACTGGTCCTCCACGATCCGGACGACGCACTCCATCATGCTTCGGGACACCACTCTTCCGGTGAGCTGGTAATACACATCTCCGAACTCGCTGTTGAGGATGTCGTGCTTGATGCCTTCTTTTGCTTTTTCCACCGGCTGGCCGGCATAGTCTTGGGATAATCCCTTGAACCGGGCCTTTTGGTAAAGCTTGTTGACCTTTCCTTCGTAGAATGCCTTCTTGTAGAGGATGTCCTTTGCCTTCTCGAGCTTTTGGCGGTCATGCTGGCTCTTGATGCCGAGCTGGGTGAGCACGTCCCGCGCCGGAATCGGGCTGAAGCCAGGAACGTCCAGCACGGAGATCGGCTCAACAGCCTTGACCATCGCCATGTCCAGCCGGTACTTCTGGCACAGGGCAGTATCCTTCTTCAGATCGTCGAGAGCGATCAGGTCGTCGGCTGAATCCGACGGGACAGAATGCACTATCCCTGTTCCGAACTGTTCCTGCACGAAAAAAGCAGGCAGGATAGGGACGGACAGGCCGGAGAATTCCAGCACGGTCTGGCCGATGAGCGAGCTTCCTTGAACCTCCTCGATGACAGTGACCTTCTTGTCTTGGTCAGCAAGAGCCTTTGCCACTTTTTTGGAGATAATCCAGTCTTCCTCATCCACCTTTGCGCGGACGTACATGACATCAGGATTAATGTACAGGTTGGTCACGCCAAGGATCGTGTCCGGGCGCAGGGTTGCCGTGACGATGGAGGTTCCATTCTTCAGCTTGTGCTTGACGAGGAGGAATTCCTGGGGCGTCTCGCCTTCTCCTTCGATCCTAGAATGGTCCGGGACAGGGCAGTTGTTCTTCGGGTCCCACACGACAGGAAATTTTCCTTTCTTCACATACCCTTTCTTCTTGAGGATGGAAAACTGCCATTGGACGAACTTGTTGTAGTGGGGGTTGAGCTCCGTCGTGAAAAATTCCCGCCGCCAGTCGATGGAGAGCCCTAACGATTGGATATCCTTGCGGTATTCTGGGACAAAATACGAGATCCAGTGTTCTGGCTCGGCAAACTTGCTGATGTCTGCTTCTGGAACGCCGCAGTCGCGCAGGATCTTGAGCTGCTTCTCTTCCCCTTCACGGACGCGCTGGGCAGCGTCCACGATGGGGGAGCCGGTAGCGTGCCAGCCTTGCGGAAAGAGAACATTGAATCCCTGAAGGCGCTTGTAGCGCGCGAAGGCCTCAACGCGCATGATCGTGAACAGGTGGCCGACGTGAGGAAGGCCATTGATGTACGGATACGGAAACGTGAGAAAGAACTTCTTTTTATGGTACGGGTTGGCATCAGCATGGAAGGAGCGGGCCTGCTGCCACTTCTTCTGCCATTTCGATTGGATGTTCTGAAGGAATTCAGCGTTGTTTGGGGTAACCATACAGGTTCGAAGAAGGGGGAGGGTATATATAGTTTATGGCACGGTTTAGGTCAGCACGGTTTAGGTCAGCACAGAGTAGGTCAGCACGGTTTAGGCCGCGTGGTTTAGATCAGTCGCATTGGTAGGGCAAAATCATCCCACAGCCTTAAATAAAACCCGTTTTTCAAGATGGTATGGCAGGAATTGTTGTTGCAACAGCAGAAGACTTTTTAGATACCTACAAAGGGGGTGTTGAAAAAGCAGACGCATATTATCGTGCTATAAGCATGCTCGAGCAGAAAGTGTCGCCAAGCGAGGTTGCCCGATCAACAGGAATGCACTATTCCACTATACTCAATTGGGGGCACGGCCGCCAAAAGCCTCCAAGCGTCAGCGGCCTTGAATCTCTGGCGCAGCTTGGCATGCTTGATCTTGATGAGGCGGCAATAACAACCACAGTGCCAAGCTTTCAAGGGCTTCATTATTTCGCCATGCTCGTCCATGTCACCGGATCGCTTATCTGGTCCAACTACAGGTTTGCCGCTTCTTTTTGTTCCAGTGATGAGAGCTACATCCGTGCACGCCATGCCCAATTATCCATGTACGGCATCAAAACAAAAATATCCAAGATACCATTAACAAAAGAAAAAACAGGATTCTATGTCTCTCCAAAAGAAGGATGGAGCGTGATAGGAAGAGCGATGCATGCCATGGGAGTCCCGGCTGTTGGCGAGCCGAGATGCTTTCCTGATTATCTTAAGGCTATGATTGATGCACAGCCATCTTCCTACTCTAAAGAGATGAAGATGTTAAGGCAATCGGCAAGCATGTTCTTTGAAGAAGGAGTTTCTTTTCATAACGATGCTCCTGTTGGATTCTTGCGATTGAGGGAGTGTGCTGCAAGAACGCAAGCACAGCATTACGCAGAAGATGTCGTCTCCCTTTTCGCTGCAGCAATCCCCAAAGCAGAAATTGATGGTGGTAGCATCAGAGTGTATAAAAGAAAACGAAACGACAACCAAGGAAAGCAGCCAGGGCAATACGCGCCTGTCATCCTTCTAAGAAAGCAAAACTGGCAGAACATAGCAAAGCATTGCCAGGGTATTCTTTCCCGACAATACGTTGAGATTAACGTATAAATGGATAGATAAGATTACAATTCTTTTGTGCGGTCTTTTAAACAACATCTCAGATCATATCCGGATAGTCACTAATGATCCCATCCACGCCAAGGCTCTTGTAATGCTTGATCTCCTCCTCCTGATTCAGCGTCCAGACATACACCGGAAGACCGAGCTCTTTTGCTGTTTCCATGAATGAGGCGCTGACCAAGCGCTTGTGAGGCTTTAAGTAATCCAGCTGGTGCCGCCGAGCAAACCAGGACAGGCTGAGAGGCCGAAATCGCATGTTCAACGAGGTCTTTATCTCTGGATGAAGCGCTTTCACTTCCTTGATGATGCTTGGCCTAAATGCGGAAATGATGACAGATCCCTCCAATTGATACCGGCTTATCAGCACTACCAGGCGCCTGGCGATATTCTTGCTCTTGATGTCTAACATGAGCGGGACTTTCCCCTGGACCAGCTTGAACACCTCTTCCAAGGTCGGAATCTTTTCTTTGTCATGGACAAGAAATTTTCTGATCTCGTTATACGTCTTATCGATCAGCCTGCCGACACCGTTCGTCTTGATGTTCAGGTGCTCGTCATGAAACACCAGCAGCTCTCCGGACTTGCAGGTGACGATGTCTATCTCGATCATGTCCACGCCAAGCTCCATCGCTTTCTTGACAGAGCTGAGCGTGTTCTCCGGAGCGTATCCCATAGCCCCCCGATGCCCAATTCGCCATACCATAACGATATAGGGGGGAGGGTTATATTTAAAGGTTGGACATATTCTGTGGATACCTGTCCTATCCAGATAGTTACCAGAAAACAACAACATTAAAAACAGGGCCATCTCCAAAAGCTCCATGATCTCCAGAAAGACGATGAACCACGCGATTGCCGCACTCATCCTTATCATGCTTCTCGTCGGGACTGCCATGTGGTCAGCCAAAGCCAGGCAGGACTCCCGCAGCCAGCAGCCATCGTCCCTTGCCGGCCAGGCGTATCAGCCGCCCTCAAGCCAAGCAGGAAGCGCTGATAGTGATCCTGCCAGCCCTGCCAAGTGCCGCCTGCTCAAGAAGGTCTTCGGCGTGGCAAGCGAGGCGTGCAGGACGGCGATGGGGGAGGGTAAGTAAGAAAACCGTAAAAACTATCTCCCGCTTCTCTACTCTCGGCTCTGTCCTAAATCTTTTTTCAGAGGTTGCGTTCGCTTCGCTCAGCAACCTCTTCCTTAAAGGGGTGCTACTGCGCTCTGTTCGTATATGCCAACCGCTTGTATTCCGAGTATCCGGGCATCTGCTTAGGATATCAGGCACGGCGCTTGGCAGTTGCCGAGCGAAGCGAGCGCAACTAAGGAAATCCAAAATTTCCTGTTGTAGCACCCCTTTAACAGGAATTCAGGACAGAGCCTCCAGTCCCACTATCTTTATATAATCCCTGCGCTTGAAACGCACGGTTCTGCTGAAGAACCGGAAGGGGTGACAGGTGAAGGAGCATTATACTGTTCTTATTGTGGGCTCCGGCCCTGCCGGGCTGGCGGCTGCGTTCTGGATGAAAAAAAATGTTCCTGCCTATATCCCCAATCCAGTTTCTGTCGCCATCGTTGACAAAACAAGGTACCCTTCCGGCGGGCTGATCAATGATGGCAAGATGAACCTGACACCTTTCATTGGTATGGATGATTATACTGATAATCGGATCGACTTGCCAACCGCATGGGAGCACATCCACTTCTTTGATGAGATTCTTGTCCGCCACGGCGCAAATCCCGAGCTGACAGGGATTGACGAGCGCGTTGTTGGAGTCTGGCGAGACCGGCTTGCGACGCATGGGCTCGAACTGGTGACAGAAACAAGGCAACGCCATATCGGGACGGACCGAAGCAAGCAGGTCATCAATAGTATGCGGGAAGAGCTTCAAGGAGCAGGCATCGAATTCGAGCTGGGGCAGGGAGTTACCGAGATCATACCTCGGCAGGATGGCTTATTTGAAGTCAGCCTTGAAAGGGAAGGCATCCCTGGGACAATCACGTGCGACTATCTTCTTTTATCACCCGGAAGGTCTGGAAGCCAATGGTTCAGAAACCAGCTTGACACACTTGATATTCCTTATTCATTATCCCCCATCGAGGTTGGTGTCCGGATCGAAATGCTGCGGACAGATTATCCCATCGCCGAAGTAATCCGCGACCCCAAAATTAAGATGACAGCAGAAAATGGCGACAGGGTCAAGACCTTCTGCACGAATCCCGGAGGGAAGATCAGGTTTGACATGCCCGAACAGGCGCTTCATTACAAGGGAAGGACACTCACCATGATCAATGGGGATGGCCGGCGGAACAGCTCCACGCCCAACACGAACTTTGCGATTCTTAACAAAATCGGGTTGGTCGAGCCAGAGGGAGATACTGAAGCGTACGCTCTTGACCTTATTGTCAAAACCTTCCGTGCTGGCGGGTGGAAGCCTATCGTCCAGCGCCTTGGAAGGTTTTTAGACTACCGCCGCAGCAAACCAGGCCATTTTGGAAACGGCGAGCGAGTCCAGCCAACCTTGCCTGTTGTGCGGACAGACGGGTCCATCGGCGTTGTCATGCCTGGCGATATCAACATTGTCTATCCTGCAAGAACAGTCCATAACATCCGCGACATCCTTATGCGGCTTGGGCAGGATATGCCTGGCGTCATGCATCCTGACAATCTGCTGTACGCGCCAGAAATAAAATTTCAGAGCGTGAAAGTAGATGTTTCTGGCACGCTGGAAACTAAAATTCCCCATTTCTACGTCGCCGGCAACGGCGCAGGGCTCAGCTCCGGCATTGTCGGAGCGGCAAGCAATGGGATCCTGGCAGCGAAAGGGATACTGGGGCACTTGTATCCTGCTTAATGCCTTGTTGTTGCCCTGTTCCAAATTTTATTCAAGATTGTGCTATTGCCAAGACATTTTCGTCATTTCTTCTCCTCTGTCTTGAATCTCCAAAAGTCTTTTAAACCCTCTGCACTTCTCTTTCTTGCACCACCCAACCCGTATTACCCCATGATCTCGTTCAAAGAACAGCCGGATACAGAAGAAGCTCTCTCGCAGAGATTGCACCCTCTGGTGAAGGCATGGTTCTTCTCGAGGTTCCCCTCGTTTTCTCTTCCCCAGCTGTTTGGCGTGTCAGAGATCCATGGCAGGAAAAACATCCTTGTATGCGCCCCGACTGGCGCGACCAAGACGCTGACCTCGTTCCTGGCGATCCTCAATGAGTTGGTTGACGCGTCACTTCAGGGGATCCTTCAAAAAAAAGTGTACGCCGTGTACGCTTCGCCCCTCAAGGCGCTGAACGAGGACATCAAGATCAATCTTCTCCAGCCCTTGGCAGAGATCGAGAAGATGGCAGGGAAGCAGCTCGGCATCCGCGTCGGCGTGAGGACCGGCGACACGACGGCAGCGCAGAAGTCTGCCATGCTCAAGGCGCCGCCGCACATCCTTATCACGACGCCGGAAAGCCTGTCTATCGTCCTTGCTTCCCTCCGGTTCAAGGAGTCGCTCCAGCAGGTGGACTGGCTTATCGTTGATGAGATCCACTCTCTTGCAGAGAACAAGCGCGGCGCCCACCTCTCTTTAAGCATGGAGCGGCTGCAGCGCTGGAGCCCTGGCATGGCAAGGATCGGGCTGAGCGCCACGGTGGCGCCGCTGGAAGAGATCGCAAAATTCCTGGTCGGGCCGGAGCGGGACTGCGTCATCGTCAACGTGCAGTTTCTCAAGCCGATGGACCTGAAAGTGATCAGCCCTGTCCCTAATCTTATCGACACCACCCATGATTCCATGCATCAGGAGATGTACACGCTTCTCCACCAGCTGGTGCAGGAGCACAAGACAACGCTCATCTTCACGAACACGCGGTCAGCAACCGAACGCGTCGTGCATTATCTAAAAGACAAGTTTCCCAAGTCGTACCATGATGCCAACATCGGCGCGCATCACGGAAGCCTGTCAAAAGACCACCGCTTTTCGCTGGAAGACAATCTTCGAAAGGGAAACCTCAAGGCCGTGGTATGCTCGACCTCGCTGGAATTAGGCATTGATATAGGATATATCGATCTCGTCATCCTTCTCGGAAGCCCGAAGTCCGTAGCCCGCGCCCTGCAGCGCATCGGCAGGAGCGGCCATCAGCTGCACGCAACAACGAAAGGGAGAATCATCGTGCTTGACCGGGACGACTTGGTGGAATGCAGCGTGCTGCTCAAGCTTGCCGTCGAGAAAAAGATAGACACCATCCATATCCCGACCAACTGCCTCGATGTCCTGGTGCAGCACATCCACGGGCTTGCGCTTGAAGGAGATGTCACTATGGACAACATGCTTGCCTTGTTCCGGAAGTCCTACTGCTATGCTGCGCTGGAAAAGAAAGACCTGCTTCAGCTCGTGGAGTACCTGGCGGGGAAGTTCATCTCGCTTGAGGACAGGAGCATCTATGCCAAGATATGGTACGACGAGAAGACAGGGATGATCGGGAAGCGCGGCAGGATGAGCAGGGTGATCCACATGACCAACATCGGCACCATCCCTGACCAGACTGGGGTGAAGGTCAAGGTCGGCGACAGGGTAATCGGGGTCATTGAGGAAGCCTTCCTGGAGCGCCTCAAGCCGCGCGACGTGTTCGTCCTTGGCGGCAATACCTACGAGTTCCGCTTTTCGAGGGGGATGACGGTCCAGGTCGATGCTTCTGTCACGAGATCGCCTACCGTGCCGAGCTGGTTTTCAGAGATGCTGCCGCTCAGCTTTGATCTTGCCATGGAGATCGGGAAATTCCGGCGGCTTCTTTCGGAGCGCTTCGCTGCAGGCCAGCCCAAAAAAGAGATTCTCGAATTCATCAACAGCTACCTGTACGTTGACGAGAACGCCGCCAACGCCATCTATGAATACGTCAAGGAACAATACGACTATGTCGGCCTCATCCCGTCTGACAAGACGCTGGTCCTGGAGCATTATATTGACGAGCACGGCAACAAGTACATCGTTGCCCACGCGCTGTTCGGCAGGAGGGTCAATGACTGCCTGTCCCGCGCGCTGGGATACGCCATCTCGAAGACGCAGCATCATGACGTCGAGATCGGCGTAACTGATAATGGCTTTTACCTGCACTGTCCTCAGAAGGTCCAGGCGCTCCGTGCCTTGAAGCTCCTGAAGGCCAGCGAGTTTTCTTCCATCCTTCAGAACGCCATTGACCGGTCTGAAGTCCTTCGGCGGCGGTTCCGCCACTGCGCCGGCAGGGCGCTGATGATCCTCCGGTCATACGGCGGCAGGGTCAAGCGCGTCGGGCGGCAGCAGGTGTCGTCCCAGATCCTGATGAATGCTGTCAAGCGCATCTCTCCTGATTTTTTCATCCTTCGAGAGGCGCGGCGCGAAGTGCTGGAGGACCTGATGGACATCGCCAACGCCAAGCGCGTGATCCAGATGATCGAGAACGATGCCATCAAGCTCAAGGAGATCAATACCACTGTGCCGTCGCCATTCGCGTTTAATCTTGTCTTGATGGGCCATGTGGACATCCTGAAGATGGAGGACCGCGTCGAATTCCTCAAGCGGATGCACGAGCACGTGATGGCGAAGATTGCGCTGGGGAGGAGGGGATAAGACTATCAGAAGTTCTTGGGCTTCCAGGCTGCCATACTCAGGCAAAAACGTATGATGAGCTTATCAAGCGAACAAAAGAGGCCATCCATCTTTATCTGAAATGTAAAAAGCCGGCTGAAGACGCCCCAAAATTTGTGAGCCTTCAACACCTTGAAGTTGAAGCCTAATGCCAAAGCTTCCTTTATTGAACGCTCGAGAACTTTCCAGAATTCTTGAAAAGATCGGCTTCCAACTGATCCGGCAGGAAGGCAGCCATATGTTCTTTGAGCATCCAGATGGAAGAACAACGATCATCCCAAATCATGGTGGTGAAGATATTGATCGTGGCCTGCTCAATAAGATCGTGAAGCATGACTTGAAGATTGAGCGGGAAGAATTTCTGCGGAATGTTTAAGCAGTCCTTGAAAGGATGCACGAGCACGTCATGGCGAAGATTGCGCTGGGAAGGAGGGGATAGGAAGATTGCATTCAAGCGTATGTTGCTATTCCTTTGTATTAGCAGAACTTGTTACCATAACATAATCCTCTTTTCTTATCCCGCCTGCAAAGAATACGTCTCCCTGCTCACGCCGTTCTGTGACAGGGCAGGGATTAGCATCCCTGAACTCTTTTTGGATGATGATATTTTCCAGCGTGATACCATGCGCCGCATATTCTTCTACAATATCTTCCTGCATGTGGAGAAATGGTGACTCAAACACTTGCCCTGTCCAGCTGAACCGTTTTAACGCCATGTCAAAATTCGGCCGGTTGGCCAAGGCATAGCCAACGAGCTGGCCTGACTGGAGCTGCGTCCCAACCTCAATGCCTGGCTCCAGATTGACATGGAAAAAGATGAACTGCCACGTCGGAGCTGCATGAGCAGAAATATATACGCTCTCTCCTTGTGATTCTTGAATCTCTGTCACCTTGCCATCGAA
Organism: Candidatus Woesearchaeota archaeon; assembly: GCA_016180035.1. GTDB lineage: Archaea > Nanobdellota > Nanobdellia > Woesearchaeales > UBA12501 > JACPCA01. Next base: position 3,561 of record JACPCA010000030.1, on the reverse strand, counting down.
CGGGGAAAAGACAGGGACTGCCTTTTCAGAGCCAAGAACATCCTGCGGGCTGTCAATGTAGTGCTTCATGGATCTCAAGGTTTCTTTTTCTCCTTGAGCGTTCACTCCGCTGTAATCATGGCCGGCGCAGCTGCGGAATTTTGAGATTTGCAGTATTTGAGACAGGTTCAGCGGATTTGACGTGATGAACGCTTCACGGCCTTCCCCTTGCTCTTTTGCTTCTGCCGGCGCATTTTCTTTGTTCCCTACTATCTCTTTACACGCCTCACACATCGTTCTTCCCTGGGGGAACGGGATCATCTCACAAAATGGCGGCCATGATTGCTGCTGGCAGAAGGAAGCCAAAGTTTCGTTTGGAACAATGTTTGGAACAGCGTCTTCTGGGGAGGCAGGAGCAGCCCGCGCGGCTGGATTCAAAGCTTCCGTTTCCGGCGGAGGCATTGGCTGTTGTGGGCTTTGAGGGAGTATGCCAGGGCTGCATCCGATAAGAAAGATCAAGGCAAGGACGATGCTGACGATAGCAAGCTGTTTCACCTGTTGATAGGGCCGGTTGGTATATTTAAATTTTGGGGGTAGGAAGCTTTATATAGAAATAAACCATAAGGTGCAGCATGGACTTGAAAACTATTAAGCAGAAAATCCTGAAGCTGGACAAGAAGAAAGCCATCCGCTTTATTGTTCTTTTCGGCAGCGTTGCTCAAGGTAGAAACACACCGCTTTCTGATATTGATATCGCCGTGTACTACGACGCGCCAACGAAAGACAGGTTCGCCTTTCGCATCAAGATGTCTGGCGAGCTTCCGGATAAGGTTGATGCTCAGATATTTCAAGATCTCCCGTTGACTGTGCAGAACGAGGTATTATCGGGAAAGCTATTGTACTGCGATAATCCCCAGTTTATGATTGAACAATACACTGTTGTCATCAAAGAATTCAGCAGCTTTGAAAAATATTATAAGCATTCTCTGGAAGCTCTGAACAGGGAGGTGGCGGCATGAATGTCCAGGAAAAATACTTCGGCGAAGCCATGGCCATCGCACAAGCGCAGGGCATCGATTGCGAGCCGTCCGGCATTGCCGGGCTGGCGCTGATGCTGCAGATGAAAAACAGGCTGCCCAAGGACAAGAAGATGCTCGTGGTGAATACAGGGAGGGCACGGGCTTTGTAGAAAGTCTTTCTTCATAGTCAGTCGTCAAATCGCTGTTTTTGACTAAAAAATACAGATTTGGGGCGCCGCCGTGATTTTCTATGAACTCTTCTTTTATCTCCCACCTCGCCCGGGCAGGGTGGGAGATAAAAGAGAGTAAACAAAGTTTAGGTACAGCGGCGCCCCAAATCAGGATGACATTTTCTACAAAGCCGAGGGCACGGATACCTTTATAATCAACGTTATCTTCTTTGCTCATCGGCGCATGGCAAACAATACTAAACAGCTAAACCAAATAGAACTCCTTCCCGGCGTCCGCATCATCGACCTTGTTCTTCAGATCGGCACCACTATCGTCGTCGGCGACGTCCACATCGGCATCGAAGAGGCGCTGAACAAGCAGGGCATCATGATTCCCCGGTTCCATTTTGGAGAGATCATGGGCAGGATGGAGCGCATCCTGGAACAGGCGCGCCCGGAAAAAGTGATCCTCATCGGCGACGTCAAGCACGAGTTCGGCATGATTTCCGAGCAGGAATGGAGAGAGACGCTGCAATTTCTCGACCTCCTTCTTGCTCACGCGAAAGAGGTCGTCCTGATCCGCGGCAATCACGACACCATTCTCGGCCCCATCGCCAGAAAGCGGAACCTCACTGTCCAGGATCAGGCCATCCTGGGCGACATCCTTCTTCTTCACGGCGACAAGATCCCCAGCCTCCTGCCGCCAGGGATAGCGACGATCATCATCGGCCATGAGCATCCTGCTGTCACGATCCGTGACAAGATCCGCGCGGAGACATACAAATGCTTTCTCAAAGGAACCTACAAGAAAAAGAAGCTGATCGTCCTGCCCTCCTTCCATCCTATGAGCGAAGGCACAAACATCCTCCAGGAAGAGCTGCTCAGCCCGTTTCTTCACCAAGACCTGTCCAGCTTTGAGGTCTACATTGCTGGCGACACGACGTATTATTTTGGAAAAGTGAAGAATCTTTTGTGCTGACCATAATTTTAAAACACAAACTTTATATATATAAACCACCTTATAAGAACAACAATTATTAACTGATACTACTTGAGGTGGTATGACCATGGCAAAAGTAAAAGGGACAGTAACCGGTACAGATTCAGTAACAGTGAAGACGGCTGGTGGAAGGGGGAGAACGTACCATATACACTCTCTCGACTTTGCATCGCGAGACAGAACAAAAGTTGCTGGCGGAAAAGTAGTCGAAGGAATGATAATTCTTCAAGGTAAGAATGAAATCTTCAAGCTTGATTCAAGCTATTTGAAGAAGAATATTCGGCGCAGGGCATAATTTTTCTTCTTGTTCTTCCTCTTCTTTCGTTCTTAATCTTGTTATTCTTTTCACCCATTTTCTTTTCCTTCCTCACATTTTGTTTTCCTTCCTTATCGCACAACTATTCCTATTAATCGGAAGGAAAACAAAATGCTTTTCTAAGACAATGTCTTTTCTTTCCTCTTTCGCACAACTCCCTGAACGTATCGGAAAGAAAAGCCATTGCTTTTCCGGGCGTTAAGCTTCCGTCACTGAACTATATTCATATGTAGGTAGCCTCCGCTTCGCTCCGGCGAATATTCATCTTTTTTAAGCCAGTTTGCAGCCTGAAGTGGATTTCGCACAAAGCGAAATCCACTGATTTGGGGCATTCCCAAAACTCGCCAACGGTCTGCTTCAGATGCGAGTTTTGAATGACATGCTTTTTTGAGAATAAGCATCCATAAGATGAACTATATCAATACATAGGTGGACTCCTCACTCCGTTCGGAGTCTAACAAAACGGTCGAAGTTGCTTCTTGTTAGTGTCTGAACGTTAGCGAAACTATCCTTCTTGCTGATTTCTCAAACTCGCCGAAAGCTTAACGCGATGCGAATTTTGGGAGAATAAAATACGCAATCAGCGCGCCAATGATGATGACCAGCCAGAAGACAAGCCCTTGTATTTTTTTTAGCGCAAAGAGAATCATGTTCGCCACCAGCATTGCAATGACGATGCCTGCCGCTATTTTTGCTGTTGATCCTGCTGTTAATGATGCCATGTCTGCCACCATAACAACAACATTTAAATAGTTGTTGTTGTCTTATTTTTTTAGAGGAGGTGATCCTTGTGGGCAGGCATAAGCGTGAGGATGAGTTTGAAGACTACGAAGCCTTCTATGAGGAAGAGGCTGATCTTTCTGGTTCTGATGAAGAGTTAGATGACGAAGCAGACTCTGCTGATGATACTAGCGGATAAATAAGAGTTAGATTGTAATGAGCTGGTTAGCATTGTTTATCTTTTCTTTTTCCCTTCTATCGTATTTGTTTAGCTTTCTGGAGCAGGGGGAGCATCATTAAGGTCGAAATCCTCTCGATTTCTTTGTCGGGCGCGTCGCAGGGGGATGCCCCATTCGG
>JACPCA010000066.1 GCA_016180035.1 Candidatus Woesearchaeota archaeon | reverse complement strand
CAATTCAACAGTCGTATTAAAAATATTTCTAGGATCACCAACACCTAATCCATATATAATAATATTCTCATCAACATCCATTGCTTGATGGAGAGCTTCATTCCCTGCGCCTGCTCGGCCATCCTCTCACCCACTTTCACCATTACGCTGCTTATGGATGCTATCTCATCTTCGCTTAGTTTAAATTGAGATGAAGGATTGTCAAAATCATGCTTTAAAACTTCATAATCACTAAATTCTCTTATAGCCTGCAAGTTTAAAGTGTATTCTCCGGGAGTTTCTGTCTGTATAAATGTTTGTGCGGTTTCAAAACCATCTCTTTTTCCCCTTAAAATGCCGCTTACACAGTAAGGATATCTTGCAGTTAAACCAGCAGCTGCGCCAAAGCTTATAAACTCAGTTTGCCCAATCTCGCAAGTAAATATTCCGCATGTAAACGTCAAATTAACATGGGCTAAAGGGTCATAGGTTGAATTGCTTTGGGTATAAACAGTGATATCATTCACAAGATGAGGAAGTCTCAAAATGATCAGGGTAACGCTTGATACAAACGTCTTGGTATCCGGCTCTTTTTGGACAGGCGCTTCATTTAGGATTCTTGAGCTGATAGATCAAAAGAGAATAGGGCTTGTGCTGTCAAAAGAAATAACAGAAGAATATGCGCGTATAATAAACAGCGGCGAGATCATCGATAAAGTTGAACAAAAGCAGCTGATCTTATCAGCCCTTGCAGAAAAAGTGATGACTGCCTCAATTCATGTCGTTCCAACAATAAAGCTTGATGTCGTAAAGAACGATCCGGATGATAACAAGATTTTGGAATGTGCCGTATCTGGAAACGCGGACTACATTATTTCATATGACAAGCACTTGCTTATCATACAAGAATTCCGCGGCATAAAAATCCTCACGCCTGAAGGCTTTTTAAGAAGCGTTCAACAGGCACCCTAACTCCACCCCAACAATCTTTTTATAGTGGCCTGCTCTTTTTCTTGTCATGGTCCATTTCCTCGACACGCTTCATCCTCGGAATCTTGGATTGTCGCTCGGCATCCTCACCGGCTTGTATATGCTCCTGCTCGGGCTTCTGGCAGCCTTCACGGGAAGAGGTGTCAGCCTGGTCGGATTTATCGGAACATTTTACTGGGGATATGAACCGACGCTCCTCGGCAGCCTTGCTGGCGCGGCATGGGGATTTCTCGATGGCTTCATCGGCGGCGCTCTGGTTGCGCTGCTCTACAACTTCTTCACCAGAAAAGGCCACGCAGAGTAAAATGTTGCTGGAATTGGAAAAGGTTTATAATAACCTCCTTTTTTCTTCTCCGAATGGAACCAGACTACTGTATTAGCCCAAAAGAACAAGAATCTCGCTTGCTTGGCATCATCGAAAGCGCTCTTGCGGGAGTGAAGCATGTCATTACTGATGCAGTGAAAGGAAAGACAAGGCCGTCCCATCAATCTGACATCCCTCTTGGTGAACAGCTTGTCACCGCCCTTTACCGTTTTTATGATACGAGAACCTTTGGAAACGACTGGGAAAAGGCAAGGAAGGTTCAAAGAGGGATTGACTATTTCTCTCGCGCCCATGATATCTACCATGTTCAGCAATGGATGAGCACATCAACCAGAATTCAGGCTGCTTATGTTATTCTGGGAATCGCTTCTTCTATCGTGTCACCCATCGCCACTGTCATGTCATTTGTTGGCATGGGTGTTGAAGTTATCAGGATGCATTATCTCCGGAAAATTGAAGAAGGCTGCCGGCATAACGACTATGCTGGCTTGTCGCTGCTCCAAAACAGGGCGCTGCTCGAGCATGTTCTTCAAGAGAACGAAGAGAAGATCATGGAGATACTTCCGCATCCTGTTGTTGAGGCTGTTGTCCTCGGTCCAGTTTCGGATACGTCCCGGGCTCCATCATCACCCGATCGATAGAGACCGCAATCCCCCGCTCTGCTTTTATGATATCATAAGGAATCATCCGCGCCTGGCCGAACGCGACCAGCTCACCCTTCAAGGTCATGATTGCCACAAGCTCGCCGATCTGGATATCGGTCTCAACCTTTGCGACGCCGGGAACCTTGACGCTTGCGCCATGGCAGATGCTGTCAACGCTGGAGTCCAGCACCCACAGTTTCGGGAGGTGATCGACTGCTTTTTCCATCGGCATGATGATCTTGCGCAGCATGCTCTCATCATGATCGTTCTTAAAATACCAGAAGGCATCCTGAAGGTCCTGGAGGGTATGGACGGTTGCTTCATCAAACGGCCCTGCCTTGGTCCTGCGCAGTTCTGCCATGTGCGCTCCCGTGCCGAGCTTCTGCCCGATATCATGGCACAGCACGCGGATGTAGGTTCCTGCCTGGCAGCCGACACGGAACAGCACGTCCCTTCCTTTGATCTCCAGGATGTCGAGATAGTACACCCGCCGGTAGCGGAACTGGCGCTTGACGGCAGACTTGAGCGGCGGCATCTGCCGGATCCTGCCGACGAACAAGGCGCAGGCCTCTCTCACGCTTTGTTCGCTGACATCCTTGTGCAGGTGCATGATGCAGACATACTCTTTTCCTGCCGGGAGAAGCGCTTGGACGACTTTTGTTGCAGCGCCAAGAGCGATCGGAAGGACGCCGGTGACTCTCGGATCGAGCGTGCCAGAATGCCCTGCCTTGGTGATGCCGAGGATCTGCTGGGCATACGCGCTGACCTGATGGCTCGTCGGGCCTTTGGGCTTGTCAATGTTTATAATGCCGTACTGGAGAAGCTGGCTCGTTGCCCGTTCGCTCGGCACAATGCCATACTTTGGAGAAGTTTTTGCTTTCTTCTTCTCTAGAATCTGGCGCTGCATGCGCTCGAACGGAAGGAGGGATGCCATCAGAATGGATGATCAGGCAGGACGAGCCTTGCGCCTTACTGGCCTGCCGCAGCTTTTGCCGGCTGCTTTCTTTGATTTTTTTCTTTTACTTCCTTGCTCTTTTTTACTTCTTTAAGAGATGAAGCTTCCGGAGCTTCTGCAGGAACTGGCGCTGCAGCAGAAGCTTCAGCCTTGTCCTGCTTCTCTTGATTCTTTGCATCTTGATTCTTTGCAGAAGCATCTGCCTTCTTGCTCGCGCTTGCTTTCACACCGGCCAGCTCTGCCATGACAATGCCCTTATCGTCTTTGGTGACCGTGACCTTCACTCGCGGCGGAGGGCTCTTGATGCCTCGCGCCCAGACAGCTTCGTTCAGGTGGGTGCCAAGCCGGATGTTAGCGATATCCGTTTTCATGTGCCGTGCGAGGAAGGTGCGAAGCCCGGCAACAGCCTTTTTTGCCCGTTTGTACTTCTGCACTTTAATGAACTCCCGCCGGAGAGGAATGGTATATGTTCGTTCTGTTGCCATCGTCGTATTCTCGGATTATGCTTTTTCTCTGATCATGCTTTCGTCTTGACGCGCCGCCAGCTTCTCTTGACGACCGTGTGCCTTCCCGGATGGATCTTTCTGCCCTTACCGTACATCTTGAGGACGGTCCAGATCGGCGCCCATCGTGTCTGCCGGCCGTGCTTGGCCAGGCGTTTTTTCCTGCTGGGGTGCTTGTGTCGTGCCATGGTAGTTGAGTGCAACAGTTGAATTTGTTTGTTTATCGGAATCGTATAGTCGGTTCGCGCTTGTGCGCCATCTGCTGAAGGATAATCTTGAGCTGCTCGTCCGTGATGCTGGCCATCCGCTGTTCCTTGATGAGCTGGGCAAGGACAAGGCTGCTTGACGCCTGCTTCCAGCGCCTGAACCTGCTGCTGAAACTCTGCTTGTTCCTGCGCCTGCTGCCGCAGCTGGCCAAGCCGGCGCTGGCGGATGTCGTCAAGCTCATCCATAAGATTAGGAGGATTGTTCTTTGGCAGGCGATGGAACAGGGCTCGCTGGTGATGGCGCTGCCGTCTTCTTCTCTGCCTTTTTGTAGATGGAAACCGCACACTTGTCGAGGAACGATACTCCTTGAGGTGTAACAATTCTCCCTTTATGGATACCGACCTTCACTTGCTGGACAAGCTTGGCAGCCTCGAGCTGCTGGAACACTTTGCGGAGAATGTTGCCAGATCCCTTGTAGAACCGTTCAGGCTTGTGGCCCCTGTTCTTTCTCCCGCCGTATTTCGTGCGGAGCTTTTGGACGCCGATCGGGCCCTTCTTGCGCACCGTGAGAAGCACGGCAGCAGACCTGCTGAACCACCAGTCCGTCTGTGCAGGAGGGTGTTCCTTGTGCATCCCTGTCTTGGCATACGCAGCCCATGCTGGCGCCTTGATTTCAGATGTCTTCTTCAGCTGCTCGGCAGCAACCCTGATAAGGTCATTGGCTGGAACATCAAACGCAGATACCATAAGCTTTTCCCTTGTTGTATATCTTCTTGAGGTGGCTTTGCAGCCGACAGTGGAGGACGAATCCTCCAGAATAAGCGGTGGTGAAGGCAGGGGATATATAAAGGTTGTGGCAGGTCGGCTTGGAAACAACCACCGAAAATATTATAAGCAGGCTCTTTATCATTCGTTACTATGGCTGATTCAACACCAACCCCTGCACCACCAACAGTGAAGGATATTGAGCAAACATTAGCCGAAATGATAGACGGTGAAATAGAACCTGGTGGTGAGCTTTACATTGCGTCAGTATTAGAAAGAAATCTGCCACTCATAGACGTATATGATTCTTTGGGCGTGTTAGATTATATTGCTAGAGTTGAGCAAGCGTATGGAATCCGAATTGATGACGATGCCTTGTCAGAAGTTTACGACATGAGGGTGACAGATCTTGCAGGATACGTCCATCGCCAGCTTCAAGAACGAGAACAAGGAAAGCACGGATCGGAGAGTATCCGGCTACGAAAGTGAACTATCATGACAGCACCAGACTCTTCTATCCAGGCAACGAATGCTGTTCTTGATCGTCTTGAACGGGAACTCGCGGAGATTATTGATGAAGAAGGAGAGCTTTCAGGCGTCCATTCTTTATCTCGGTTGTTATCTACAGATCCAGGCAAAGCCGGGCTCAAGACTCTTGATGAACTGGGGTTTGATTCTCTTGGAACTATTGAGTGTAGTATGGCAATCGAAACCAAGTACCAGTTTGATATTCCGGATGATGTGACCAATCGGCTTTATGGCCTTCCCTTATCGTCTATAGCATTGTATGTGTATAATAGATTGGAAGAACAGAAGCAATAGATAATTTGACGACTAAAGATGAAGAGAGATTTTCTACAGAGCCTCAATAGCCACAATATTTATAATATCACTCGCCTGCAAGACAGAGTATGCGGCGTATTTGATGCAGTATTTGCGGGTAGAGCCCTGCTACAGGTGGACGTGATGGCGAACAATAGTCTGAGCATGGGCGGGCAGGCAGTGATTGAGGGCGTGATGATCCGCTCCAAGAACAAGCTTTCTATTGCAGTCCGGAAACAGGGCGGCGGCATCAAGCTGAAGACAGAAAAGCTCCACCTGCTCGGAGAGAAGTATCCTGTTCTGCAGTGGCCGCTCCTCCGCGGCATCATCGGCCTGATCGAGATGATGGTCATCGGCATCAAAGCGCTGAACTATTCAGCAAATGTTTCGCTGGAAGAAGAGGAAGAGAAGCTGTCGGGATGGCACATCGCCGTCACCCTGATGGTAGCCACCCTCTTTGCCATCGCGCTTTTCAAGGTCATCCCGCTTCTCCTGAGCCAATTCCTGCAGTCTGCCTTTTCCGTCGTCAAAAACAATTATTTCCTATTCAACCTGAGCGACGGCATTTTTCGGATCCTGCTGTTTGTCGCATACTTGTACGTCATTTCTCTCACAGCTGACGTCAAGCGGCTGTTCATGTACCACGGCGCCGAGCACATGGCTGTCCATTGCTACGAGGCAAAAAAGAAGCTGACTGTAGAAAACGTGAAGCAGTTTCATCCGGAACACCCAAGATGCGGGACATCGTTCATCCTGATCGTTTTTATCCTGAGCATTCTGGTATATTCGTTTATCCCATCCTCATTCTCGTTCTGGGCAAAGCTTGGGCTGCGGCTTGCGCTGCTTCCGTTAATTGCCGGCATATCGTATGAAGTGCTGAAGCTGGCCGGGCGGTTCTATCATACTTCTTTCTTCAGGATCATCTCGTGGCCGGGCATGGCAGTCCAGAAGATCACGACACGGCAGCCGACGGATGATCAGGTTGAAGTGGCAATTAAGGCAGTGAAGGGGATTGTTGGGTAGGCGGTTCACCCTCAAGCGACATAACTGCTTTCATGTGTCTGTCAAATGTCTTTGAATCAACATATCCATATACTCCTGAAAGGCCATCCCTAAACTGTTTCGATGTCACTTTCGCCAATATTTTGCTAACCCTGTCTTTGAGGTCGTAGTGTTTTGAAATTTCTGATCGTATCCATTCCTTCTCCTGAGCTGCAGGAAACAGCATAAAGACGTCGCGGATGTCCGTTGCTCTGCAAGATATGGCTTTCATCACGATCAGCGCGTCAATGTTGATTATCCGAACATTTAACTGTTTTGTAATTGTTTTTCCTTTTAATTGCCTGACCTTAGAGTTTTCAAAAATCCAGTCTGCTGAAAAAATAACACCAGTTAGCCTGTCAGTCACTTTGCCAAATAACAAGTCAATACTGACGATAAACTCATTTTCAAGCTGTTTTTCGTATCTAAAAAAAGAACCCGCGTATAGTTCTCCTTGAAGAGGGTTTTCTTTTTTGTATCCATTCTTCAGAAGATCATGTTCGATGGCATTTGCTTGTTTTTTATCTCTGACAACAATGTCACAATCAACAGAAAATCTCGGTAAGGCATATGCATTAACGGCGTAACCGCCAATGACAACCAAATCATATTCTTCCAATAGCTGTAAGGCCTGAAAAATTTCAAGTTCTCGAAGAGCAAGCGGGTCGGTTGTCATAGAGTCACTTATATTTTCGTTTCATGTATTCCAACGCGTAAGAATAAGTGTCATTCGATATTGCGTATCGTATTGTGTCCTTTAACGCGTCTACTTTCAATCCTTCTTTTTTTACGAAAGACAACTTGGCGACAGGCATCAAGATGACGTACTCCCCAACAGTCATGCCGGCGCCAGTATAATGAGGAATCTCTTTGCTGTTGAAAAAAACTTTCCAATACTTCACGTCCTTCTTTGCTATCTTCATAAAATACGGTGATTTTTCCTTTCCACGCTGGACATAGGAAAAATCAGACCATATCTCCACGGCTGAAGCGCCAGTAAAGGCGTAATCTCGTGCTGCTTGCTGGATAATGGCCGGCACACGAAAGTCCAACAATCCTTTGATGGCCTCCACCGGGCCGATACAGGTGTAGTGTTCGCGGGATTGCTTTTTCAACCACCCCCTGTTTAACAATAAGGCGAATATCTTCTTCTTCATGCTCTCTGACACAATCCAGTCTAACTCTGTCTGCCTGAATTTTTCCTGCGTGCCATGCCGCAAAAATAATAAGGCTATGGGTTATACTATATATTTGGTACACAAAGCTCGGAATTTGATCCGGAACATTTGGAGGTTCTTCTATCCGAAATTTTGGCCAAGGACGCAAGCTCAAAAAGATGAGCACAAAAAACAATGTCACATTTCAGTTTGAAGGCCAAAACGTTCTCATAACCGGCGGAGCACAAGGCATCGGACTGCAGATTGCCGGATCGTTCTTGGCTGCTGGCAGCCAAGTCACGGTCTGGGACTACTCCGAGCAGGCACTTAGTGTTGCTAGTCAAGAATTAGCGAAATTTGGGAACCGCTTCTGCGCCACGCAGGCAAATGTTGCCGAGCTCGATTCCTGCCTAAAAGCAGCGCAGAGGCTGCCAGGTCCGCTGGATGTTTTGGTGAATAATGC
>JACPCA010000029.1 GCA_016180035.1 Candidatus Woesearchaeota archaeon | reverse complement strand
TTTTTTGGTTGATTGTAAGCTTAATTCCTGCTTGTCTTGACATAAAATCACCTCTTTCCAAGCAGTAATATAACCTTATATATAAAACTTATCTTAGTAATAATTACTTCCGTAAACAAAAAACGGTTTTGCAGCTTGAAGTGGATTTCACTCATTTTCTTTTCCTTCCTCATCGTACAACTTATCGTTTAATCGGAAGGAAAAGAAAATGCTTTTTTGGGAATAAGCATCCATCTGGGGAACTACATCAATGTGTCGGTAGCCTCCGCTTCGCTCCGGCGAAAAAAGAGTATCATCATAAATCCGTCTTGCTGCCTGAAGTGGATTTTGCGCAAAGCAAAATCCGCTAATTTGGGGATTCCCAAAACTCGCTCACGATCTGCTTCAGATGCGAGTTTTGTTTGGCAAGGAGAAAGAGAAGCAGGTGGGGTTGGGGGCGTGGTTTGGGTGAGGGCATATCTTGCTGTACTGAATGGGTTAGCATCTTTTTCTTATCAGTCATATGAAGGTTGGGCAGAGCCGTAGAGGCATAAAACTTTATTAATTGATGTTGTTTTCTGATGATTATGTTACGAGTAGTTTTAGATACTAACATTTATGGGAATCTGCTGGAAGAACCAGATGCAGAGGAGATAGAAAAAAGAATACGCGAAGAAAAAGAGTTTGTAGTATACAACTTTCCTATCATCAGAAAAGAGATAAGAAATATTCCGAAACTGACTGATGCAAGCAGAAAAGCACGCATCTCTCTTTTAGAGATGTATGACAGAATAACAGGGGGGCACTATCTGCGACACTCTATTGAGATTATGTTATTGGCAAAAAAATATTTTGATCATTACCGGAATTTAGGAGGAAATTTAGGCCATACTCTTTTAAATTATAAACCCCCGTAGTAATTTTTATAAATTTATGAATATCACTGTGGAATTGCGGATCTTGACGTGCTTCCTGCAATAACTTCTTAAACTCTGCATCTGATAATCTTGGTTTTGCCATGATACAATGAAAGTGAAGCTTTAATATAAAGGTTTCGGCATTTTGTACTGTTCTTGGGCGCCTAATTGTTAAAGATAAGATATCAAGACATCATAGATTTGTGGGTATATATGACCTCCTTATCATCAACTTTTACTTCAACTTTAACATTCAGGGACGTCATTGAACGATGAATCTCAACTGTTATCTTGTTTATCCTCTTAAAATCAAAGGAGGTAGGCAATCTTTCCTTAAAGAATTCTACACACATGGCATCAAAAGAATCTTTATTTTGAGTAACATCTGTTATTACATCTTTTTGAATGTCTTGGTAGTAGCCAAACCAAATTTGAAAATCTAAATGGTTTGCTAAATCATGTGCAATTCCTTTGATTTTAGTCAGCTTCATCTTACAATTTATGGTTATGATATGACTTCTACACCACTGTCTTTATCGCATGCTTCACGCCGCACGCATTGCACTTCAATGACGAAACATTGCCGTCTCTCAGCAATTCCGTGTCCGGCTTGCCGCAGTCGGAGCACAAGACGAACTCATTGGCATACTTCCGCACCTTCTCATTGATCTTTGAAGCAGGGATCTTTGTCCCCAGAAGAAGGGCTTGGCCCCTTAATGCGCCCGGCGCGGCAAGCTCTTTGAGGAGGTATTTCAGGAAGTGCTCTGGCCTGCGCCGGAAGGTTTGGGCGATCTGGATGAAATTGCCGATCACGGTCCTGTTGCCTTGAAAATGGCCGGCTACTTTTGGGATCTCAAACCGCTGCTTTTCGAATACGACTTCCGGCAGGTTCTCGATCGCCTTGTCCAAGAGTTCTTCATATGTTTTTTCAGCCATGGTGTATCGGAGAAATAGGACCTTTATAAAGTTAAGCTTTCGGGACAGAGCTGATGCTGTTAGCTCTGTAGAAAGTTTTCCTTCGTTTTTAGTCGTCAAATCGCTGTTTTTGACTAAAAAAACACGATTGGGAGCGCCGCCGTGACTTTGTTGAAGACCATTTTTTCTTTCCCACCCTGCAGGGCGAGGTGGGAAAGAAAAAAGGTAACTCAAATTAGATACGGCGGCGCTACATACGAGCCATACTATTTTCTACAGGGCCGTTGCTGTCAGAAAATTTATAAACTCTCTTCTGATTAAAACAAGCATGGTTCTTGAAGCGCTCGTCAATCCGGCAGAAGCAGAAAAGCACCCCTGGGAGATGTTCTTCATCGGCATCCTGTATGCCACGGTCGCCGTGTTCATCAGCATCCACATCTTTGAGAGCATGGCGGGGCTGATCTCTGTCTTCTTGACGGTGATGGCGTGCATCCCCCTGCTGTATGCTACGATCGTGCAGCAGGAAGAGAAAGACCTTGAGCCGCTTTCCGAACAGTCCCTGCTGAAAGAGCATTCCAAAGCGATCATGTTTCTCATCTTCCTCTTTCTCGGCGTTGTCGTCTCCCTTTCGGCTTGGTTCACCTTTCTTCCGGAAGAAAAAGCAACAACACTCTTTGCCATCCAGGTTGACACCATAAAAAATATCAATTCCAACAGCATTGCAGGCGCCATTCCTGCCGTTGACCTGTTTCACAAGATATTTCTCAACAATGTCAAGGTCATGATCTTCTGCATCCTCTTCGCCTTCTTTTACGGCGCCGGCGCCATGTTCATCCTGATCTGGAACGCGTCAGTCATTGCAGTGGCGATAGGGTCCTTTGTCCGAAGCCATCTGGCAGCTGCCCTGCAGTTGGCGGGGTTTCCGAGCGCTGCAGCATACTTTCATGCGTTCGGCCTTGCGCTTGCCCGTTATTTCATCCATGGCATTCCAGAAATTGCGGCGTACTTCATCGCAGGGCTTGCCGGCGGCATCATCGGCGTTGCTGTCGTGCGGCATGACTTCCGGTCAGCGCGGTTTGAGAAGATCCTTGTTGACACCAGCGACCTGCTGCTGATCTCTCTCGGCATCCTGTTCATTGCAGGGCTGCTGGAAGTGTATGTCACGCCGGTGTTTTTTTAAGAGCGTTTATACCTCTCTATCAGGACGTCACTAACTCTTGAAATGTTATGTCTACTGGGAGGGTTATTTGGATATCTTTCACTGATTTGATACGCTTCTTAAAACTGAGGATTCCAACGCTCTTCACTTCATCTGTTTTTTCATCTCTTCTTAAGAAAACTCCAGATTCCACTTCAGATGCGTAGCATGAGGTAGGTTTACCTATTGAAATCTCAAGGAAATCCCCCTCTTCATCATAATGAACTCTCATCGGGCCTTTCATACGGCGTGCCTCACAAAATAAGCTGTAATAACAAAGCCATGGTTGTTTAAATATTTAACTATTAAAAGAAGATATTTTGCATCTGAATCGCGGTTCTTTAAATATTTATGATATTGGCATACTTTCTCATCAAACGAGTAAGAGACGATTTTAGTTGGGCTTCTTAAACATTCCTTTATTTCTTCAAAATACGGGGTAACCTCTGGATGTTCACGATTAATATGAACCCATCGTTCTTTTGACAGGTGTATTGTTCTTCCAGATTTATCGGGAACATTAAAAACATGTGTCATGGTGTATCAACCCCTTCTCATTCCAGCACTTTCAATCTTCCTGGCCGGACCTCAAAGATGTCGCCGTTGAGGATAAGCTCCTGCAGCTCTTTTTCAACGCATCCGCTATCGCCTCCGATTTTTTTGATGACATCTGCCATGTCTGCCCCGCTGCCGGAGTCAAGGGATTTGATGATCGTCACCACATCTGTTTTTCCACTCCCCTTCTTTGGTTTCATGCCTGCTTGCTGATAGACTGCCTCTTCAAACTCTCTTTCATTCTCTTTTGCCAGAGACATGCCTGTTCTTGGTGCGCTGCTGATCAGCTCTTCTTCAAGAACAAGCCCGCCTGTCGGTGGAGAAGAGAGCGGATACGCGCCATGTATCGATTCTGCATCTGCCGCTTTTCGGACGGTGGATAATTCCGCTTTTCGAAGCTCGATCCAGAGGGGATTATCCACTTTTTTGATAATTTCTGGCACGAGATACACCTCCGCGCCGAACGAGCGCGGCCTGCCTATAAGGTTGATGATCCCGCCAACCTGATGCTCTGCAAGCGAGGCAGAGTTGTCAAAGGACCTTACGATGATCCTTCCGCTCCCGTCATCGATAGTGATGGCCTTGTGGGAGCTGTCATGCTCTTCTTTCCCGACAATCACGCCGATAAGGTTCACCCGTCCTATCTTCTGGCGGCCGAGCTGGAGATAGTTCGGCTCTGCACCGTCTCTGGTAACATATTTTCCCTGAAGAAGGTTGCAGATCCACGTCTTGACGGCGGTCTGGCGCTGCCATGCCGGTGTTCCAATTTCTTGTTTGTCCTCCACACTCTCCCCCAGTTGATTACTCACCATATTGATGCGGCATATCTTTCATTCTCTGCCATTTTACTTGCCCTGTTTCGGATCTTTCATCCTCAAATCCGCTGGACAAATCCTCTCTTCGGCTCGAAAATATCCCCGGACCGCTTGAGCTTTTCGAGAACCTCTTCGATGGCGTCCTGCGTGACGTTCTTTTCAGCGCCAAGAGCGACAACATCATCCACCTTGAGAGGGACGGATTTTCCAACCTTCGCTTCCAGTTCCGTGATGATCTCTTTCACGACGCTGATCTTGCCGCGCTGGGATGCAGAAATGCCTGTGCTGATCCTGTCGATGTCGATCTTTCCGGTTTCCTTATCCAGCCCGACCTGGCGGAGGCAGTAGTCGACAATCTCAATAGCTTTTCTTGCATCCTCTTTCATGACCTTGCTGGACAGGCGGAGCTTCGCATTGGCTTCGGAAAGGCGCACGAGGGCTTCGAGCTGCCGTGCCGTGATAGGGATCGCTTTAATGCCCCCCTCATCAGACCCGGAATTTCTCATGGAGATATAATACTGCTGGATCTCTTCGATCGCGTCATCAGTCAGTTCAGGATAACAGTTTTTTCTGGCATAGGCAATGAATTTTTTGAGCAGGTCTGTCGGCACCGGTGTCTTTTCTGCCTCCTTTTTTTGGTGCAGGCGGAGGATGAAGCCAGATAATTTCTTGTCTGTTTCGGTGTCAGGAAGGTCCTTGATCGGAAAGATGAGGTCGAACCTGTTGATGAGCGTCGGCGGCAGATCGATCTGCTTGGCGATCATCTCATAAGGGTCAAACCGGCCGAACTTCGGGTTTGCTGCTGCCAGGACTGTTGTTTCGCTGCGCAGTGTTGCCTGGATGTTGGCTTTGGAGATCGTGACAGTCTGCTGTTCCAGCGCCTCGTGCATAGCGCTCCGGTCTTCCTTGGACATCTTGTCCAGCTCGTCAATCATGACGAAGCCATGGTTGGCGAGGACCAATGCTCCTGCTTCCAGCGCCCATCCGCGGAGGAATTCGTCTTTCACGACAGCTGCGGTCAATCCGGCTCCGCTCGCCCCCTTTCCAGAAACATATCTTGCTTTTGGCGCGACCATGTGGGTGCGTTTTAGAAGCTGCGAGTTATGGATGATGATAGAATTCGCAATAAAATTATGGTGGTCCGGAATTTCAAGATCATACACGTTCTTTTCTGTTGTTTTTACTTTCTTTATCAAAACTATTTTATCCCAAAAAATGTCTGAAAACGCAAGCTGTTTAAGAATAGTTATAGCGTCATTCTTTGCATTATGCTTCTGAAGTGTTGTTACGATGGCTTGTGCTGCTTGTCGAGATGGATTTCTGTCGCCTCGTTCGTAATGCATAACCGTCGTTCTCGGAATTCCAAGCTCTCGTTGGTACAACCCCAACTCCTTTCTGATCCCTCGCAGAAGCATTTTCGTGGCAGGGATGATATCAATATTGGTATTGCTCTTTGCCATACTTCTTTCATAGTATAATCGCGCTGCTTTTCTCTTCTTTTCTTTCGACACAAAAGAGATAGTGCTGATGAATCTGCTTGCTTCGTCTCCACTGATAATAAGGTCATACGCAGGAATTTTTCGCTTCTCTTTTGTGTTTGCTGCGTATTTTATCTTGTATTTAAGGAGGGAAATGATGCCAAACTTGAGCAGGTTTGTCTGAAGATCCTCCGCGAGATTTTTACTGATAGTTGAAAATTCTATCTGTCTTTTTTTGAGGTTGATGTAAGCTTCACATTCGAATAGTGCACGAATAAACTCTTTTAAAACGCCTGGCGGCGACCTATTAACCGCTTGGGGGATCTTTTTTTGTGCTGAGGAAACAGCGATTCCATCACCTATACTTTTTAAGAATGAAAATATTGAAACAGACGTGATGTATGCTTCTTCCGATTGTTTTCTTTTTCTGACGGTGGTGTTCCCGTTGAATATGCTCTTCACAAGGCGCTGATAATCCTGGATGAGCTCTTTATTGGTATTGGTAAAACTTATCCATGCTGATGTTGCTGATTTCGCAACATACCCGTCTCCTAAGAGATACCCAAGCAGCCGTGCTAATTGCCTGTCTATCTCCGTGGGGAACGTGAGCTTTTGTTGATGATTTGAATTGGATAAGGTAAACGGCTTCTTGAGATATTGAGGTTTGCCATGGCAGTTGAGCTTTCTTGGTGTTGCAACATACTGCCCAACTCTCATGTCTTTAGCTGCCTTTGCATGGATCATCCCATTGCTTATCGTGAACAGGGGATGTTCTTTGGTGAGAGTGATCTGTTTTCCGCTTGCGGTGGTAACTTGCAGCAATGTTTTAGGGGATTTTCTTTTCCAGTGCCGTTTTGGCTTTTTAGTCATTATTTTTCCATCCTTTTCACAGATGGCAAGGCTTGGGTATGATCTGTTTTTTACGAGCTCGCCAATAGTTGTTATTGATCCATCATAGAGCACCAGTTTTGTGTCACCTGCAACACATTTCCCCGATCCAGGGTCTCCGATCAGCAGGATGTGGATGTCTCCTCGTGACCTGTTGCCTTCTTCCCGCGTCTTGTGCCTGCCACCGACAAGCTGGAGCATGATGGCTTCCTTCACCTTATCATGCCCGTAGATGGAGGGGGCGAGGGATTGGATGATCTTCTCATGGCCTTCTTTGCTTGCTGCCAGCTCCTTGATCTGCCGGACTTCTTCCTCATTGATGATGATGTCGCCGAATTCTTCTTCGACGGTCTCTATAAAGTTGGCATCCACCATCAGGTCGAACCGGATGGACTGGCCGCCTTCCCTCAGCTGGATGGGGACTTCCTTGATGAGCCCGTTGACCTTGATTTTTGTGCCGGGGTTGGTCTTGCGGTCAGACAAGGGGCTGACAAGGTCCTGCTTCAGAAAGATGTCCATGCGCTTCGGCTGCTCTCCGCCTTCCAGCATATCAGGGGATTCTTCGAGAACGATGCGCTGCGCGTCAACAAGGCCTTTGCTGAGCAGCTTGAACTTTCCCTTTCTTCCGCAGCCGCATCGTGACGGCTCCCTGAATTTTTGTTCGAGCTGAAGGACAGAGATCACGTTGCCGCAGCTGGGGCATTCGAAGCGGGCGGAGGTCACTTGCGGGCGCACGTCGGACTTCTGCCGCACGATGCCTTCTGTCGCGACGAACTTGTTGATGTGCGTGCTTCGGATGTCCCGGATCATGTAATGCTGGGTTTTTGGCAGGCTCTTGAATCGGATCCGGAAGTCCTTGATCTTCTTTGGGAGGTCGAATTCGTAAATGCTGCTTTCTGCTGCCTTGATGCTCTCTTCTGGCTGGTCAAGGAGGGTATTGGCGAGCTCAACATCAAACTTGGCAAGATCTTGAAAATTGATGGTGAGATAGTTGAGCCCGTTACGGACATTTTCCAGCAGCTCCGTGTGGTGATGCAGCTGGACGAACTCTTCGAACCTCTTGATCTGGGCGGCAGCCTCCATTCCAAGGAAAGGTTGAGGCAGAGATTAAAAAGATTGCTCTATAAGAGTATAGAGAATTTTGAAAAACCATCAAATTCGTCAAAATTTAATTGTTGCAACTTCAAGAAAGAAATGGGTGGTTTTTCTTATGTTGCCACTTACAAATAGGGAAAGTTTTATATATGGCTGCTCTTTTCAATCGTTATAATCCATGTATGGAGGTTCATACCATGTCCGATGCCACTGTTTTGCTCGCCAAAGGCCTTGATAAGGACAAGGCTGTTGTTGACGTGAGAGGGACTCCTTTTTTCAGAAAAGGAGCGACTGGGGTTGCTGATAGTATTCAGGCTGTTGAGGAAGCTGCTGTTGTGCGTGCTCCGGCATATTGGTTGGCTCAGGGCAGAATTGCTGCGGTTCGGGATGCTCGGTCAAGAGGAAATGTTAAGTTAGCTCTTGAAGAAGTAGTTTGGTCTGATTGGCATAATGCTCTTGGCGACACGGATGTTTTTGCAACAGAGAAAGAGTATCAAGGCTTTAAGAAAGGTGTTTTTGTTGCTGATATCGTGAATGGGACGGTATTTTCTCATGACCATCAGCGCATTCGTGATTCTGTTCTGAACAGAAACGGGTTGCAGCTTCAGAATGGGGCTGTCCGGCTTACTTCTCAAGATGCAGATATGCTGTTTGGTGAAGGGATGGTTTATGGGTGGAAAGATGGAAAGATGCAGCCTGTTAAAGCTACACTGTATCGGTCAGGTGCGGAATTTTTAGAGGCTTCTGCAGACCCTCATTTTTTAGATCAAGATCCCGTGTATGCCGTGATCAGGCCGATAGAAGAAGCACAGCATGAGCCCTCTGGTTACCAAGCGGTTAGTGCCCAGTTAGATAATATTGGCCTGGCCATTCGTCTTGGAGGAAAAAGAATGGTTCGGGAACTGCTGGTTGATGAAGAGGGAAAGCAGCATTTTGGCTGGTCAACGTTCGGTTCTCATCATAGAGATTACGCTGCCGATATTCATAGCGGTCGTGTGGTTGTCGTTGACGCTCATAGCGGCGGCGTTGGCAGTCTCAGCCTTGTCAGCTACTTTGGCCGTCCGGTCGGGGTAGCGCCGGAGGCGCTCGACGCGCGCGCAAAAATTGTAGCACCACTTCCACTGGAAGTTACTGTTGATCGAGAAGCAGCTGTTCAAGAAGAAAAAATGATTCCAGAAGATCATGTGCGAAGATTGTTAAGAGACCATTTTGGTTATACTGCGGAGATAGTACAACAAGGTCTTCATGTTCTTCATTCGTACCAAGCAAAAAAGTAATTTTTATGTGCCATCTTCCTACAGCACCTGAAGATATCCCTATCCCTCAAGAAAAATATCCAATTGCCGAGCGTGAACATGATATTTTTTGAGGAGGGGGAGTACTTTTTCTTTTTCCTGGATGGGGACGAGAATGCAACTCTTTCCAACCCTTTTCCCTTGAATGTTGTGGATTAGCCCCTCATATTTTTTCCCTTTGGTCTGAAAACCATACACTTTGTTGAGGAATGCCCCTCTATTTTTTTCTATCTTGTCCCAGCTTACTAATAGATAATGTCTTGTCGAGGCAGGTTTCTCTGTAGTCACATATTTTCCCCATAAGACGATGCCAGTACCCATGATACTCCGCTGCAGTTCCTGCCATTTCCGTAACTCCCCCACTTTTACGCTAACCTCATTGCTGATGCCCTCAACTTTGTAGAGTAGCGCTTCCCTGCTTTCTGGAAATCCCTTGGCGATTCTCTTTATTTTTTCCACTATTTTTTTTGTTTTAGTATTCACAAAAATATCGATGTCGCTGCGCTCCTCTGCTTCTCCTTTGGCTACTGAACCATACAGGATTATCTCATCAATGTCGCAGATAGTGTCTTTCATATTTCTCAGAAGAAACGTGACAAAAGTACTGGCATATTCCTTTAATTTATGCTGATCCATGATGCTCACCGATTTTTTGTTCAATCAGCCTTTTTAATTCCAAAAATTGGCCTATCTTCTGGCGCAGGAATTGCTCATCAACTTTTGGGGAGCTGTATACCAGGTAATCCCTGCTTTCCTCCAAGGCCACCGCCAGCCTGATGATTACATCTATATTGGGAACGTTATCTAACGAGGAGATGACTTGCTCCTCCAGTTTTTCCCTGATTCGCTTCTGGCGAAACCAGTCATGCTTAATTCTTGCCCCGCTTTTTATAATTTCTAAATGGTGGAAGTACACCTCGATCAATTCGCACATCCCTAATGGCAGCATTAAGGCCAAGCGGCGCTGGTGGCTGAGAACCCCTTTCGTGTCATGGAGTGCGGCTTCAATCTCTTCCATGACTTCCTTAATGCCTTCCTGGTGTTTTTCTAAGCGCATAACTCTTATTAAGACAGATATCTTTATAAATATTTTGTTTAAGGCTGTTATCTTAATAATATTAAGACTAATGACTTAAAGAGACGGTAGTGCGTCTATGCTGCTTCTGCCAACATTTTTTTGGCTTGAGTTGATTGTTGTCATCAGTCAACAATTGCAACACTAAAAGAAGAAAAAGTGATGTTTTTCTTATGTTGCCACTTCTCAACCAACACTATCCTATCAATCTTGCGTCACTTGATATGCTTCAGGTTATCAATGAGCTTGTCGAGCGCTTCATGGACTTCCTTTTCACTCTTTGTTCCGGTGCAGACGACTTTGCCGTTGCTGAAGAGAAGGAAGGTCGCTTTTGCCTCTGCGAGCTTGTACACGAGCCCGGGGAACTGTTCCGGCTCGTATTCGGTATTGTCCAGCTTCATGGCCAGCGTGTTCAGGTTTAAGTCCATGCCGACGGTCCCTGCAGCCACCATGTTCTGGATCTTGACGTCAGGAAACTTGGCAATCTTGATGTTGATTTTTTCCAGGCTCTTGATGATCTTTTCGATGGACTCTTTTACCTTGTCCATGGACCGGGCGCCGGTGCAGACGATCTTTCCAGAGCTGAAGATGAGGGCTGATGTTTTTGGCTCTTTTATCCTGATGACTAATCCAGGGAATTGTTCTGGATTGTATTCGGTATTGGACAATGTCGCTGCCATCTTTTCCAGCGGAATGTCCTGGCCAAGCGATGCAGAAACAACGATATTCACAATTTTTATATCTCGTGCGGTCATGGCAATCTCCTCCCAAGAGTATTCACCTATTTTTGGGTTGGTTTTGTTTATAAATATGTTAATGTTTATAAATACTTCTGTTTTTTGTTGGTTCAGCGAGGAAAATGATTCCTCCTCTGTATATAAAGAAGGAACCCCCTTATTTCCTGTGGAACAGGGGCTAAAAAGCAAGAATAGGGGTTTTATAGGCACTTTATGATTACGAACACCACAAAAAAGACAGTCATCGCTCTTCAAGAGAAGACTTGTGCGACATTTTGGTCACAACTTCTGGGGATGATAGGGAAAAAAGATCCTTGCACTCTTCTGTTTGTTTTTTCTTCCTCCAGAATCGTGCGGCTTCATATGTGGTTTGTCCGATTTCCGATTGACATTATCCTTATTGATACCAACAGCCAAGTTGTGGAGATCCAGCAGCATCTTCTGCCTTGGCGTTTCTGGTCTTCTACTGTACTTGGAAGCTCCTGTATCGAATGCCCGGCAGGAACCATCACTGCCAGCAGAACGCAGGTTGGAGATGTGGTTCATGCATCGTCATTCAGATAGACGGAGAGGAAGGTATGATTGGGCCATCTTTCTGTTCTCTATCCTGGCTATCTCCTTCTCTACCCTCCATCGCTTGTCCTTTTTTATCCTCTCCAAACCGCACCTGCTTCCATAGCTCTCCGATGACCTTGTTTGCTATCGGCTCCAGATTGATGATATCTTCTGTATTATACTGGACCAGCTTGTCCAGGTGCTCGCGCTTCCCTGTCGCGTTCCATCGCTGCCATAACAGGACGGCATCGTAGCCAGTGACGCCTTGCACCTCCTCCGGGCGGGTAATCCCGACAGTTCCCTCAATCTTCTTGAGCCCGCCGCGTAATCCCACCTTTGCGCAGACATGGCGCAGGTCAATGTGAGGGACGACAGGAAGAGATGACCCAAAATATCGCTGGATGACAGGAAGGTCAAACGAGCTTCCGTTGAATGTCACCAGCAGCTCCACGTTCTCCAACGCTTTTTGAAGAGTTTCCTTATCAAGATTAAACCCCCGAACAAGCGTTTTTGTCTCTTCGCCATCATACAAGCCGATGACCGTGATGTCCCCATAATATCCTGTTGTTTCAATATCCAGAAAGCAGACGTTGTTCTTGAACGCAGGATAGAGCCGCCATGTCTCGCCTGCAGGAATCGTGCGGGCAAAATAGGAAGCATTGTGCTGGTCAAGCTGCTGCCATGCCTGCTGGAGCTGGCGGTCGTAATGGCCCTTCCGCCACGGCGCAATGGAAGAAACCTCCTTGGAGCGGAGGAAGTCATCCCAATCATCAATGCCCTGGCTCCAGATGGCCTGTTCGCGGCCGGTGCTGATCTGGTCAAGGAAGATGAAGCTGTTGCGGATCATGGGCTCACCCTTCTTTTTATCACTCTTTTTCTTGTCACCTGTTTACCCTTGCTTTTTTTCTTCCCCCATCTCATCTACCGCTCTTTTTCACTCCGACTTTTTTGCAATACGTTTCGACGCAGCACGCGCTGCACAGCGGCGTGATGGGCTTGCAGACTCGTTTGCCGTGGCTGACCATACTGTCGTTGACTGCCTGCCAGTATTGGCGCGGCACCAGCCTTATCAGCTCGCGCTCGGTCTGTTCTGGTGTTCTTGTTGCTACCCAGCCGAGCCTGTTGCTGATGCGGTGGACGTGCGTGTCAACAGGGATGGCATCCTGGTGGAATGCATACACCATCACGCACCCTGCCACTTTTCTGCCGACACCGGGAAGCTGGAGGAGGCTGTCAAACGTGTCTGGGACCTTTCCATGATGCTTGTTCACCACGATCCGTGATGCGGCAATGATATGCTTTGCCTTGTTGTGATAAAAGCCGATCTTTTTAATGATTCTTTCTACGGCAGCTGGCGGAGCAGAAGCAAGCGCTGCTGCATTCGGATACTTTTTAAAGAGGCGTTCGCAAATGGCTTCTGTTGTTTCATCTCTCGACCTTGCAGACAGGATGGTTCCGATCAGAATCTTCCATGGATCGTACTTGGCGCTAAAGTGGCCGAGCATGGTGGAGCTTTGCTGTTGGCGGAGAAGGTCGAGTACGGTAGAGATTGGTGGGGGTGAGGAAGAAAGCCGCATGGATGATAGGATAGCTGCCTGTTTTATAAATTTTTTTTATTCTCTTTTTAAAGTACAGAAACACATATAAACTCGGTCATTTTCCACACAGCATATGAGACAAGCCTTGTTGTATCTCGCCGTTGCCACTGCATTTTCCTCTTGTCCATCTTCCTGTGGAGAGTACCCTCTTGATCGGCGCAGCATCGCTATTCTCGGAAGGGGGGAGTATGTTTGTAACGGGCTTGTTGACGGCTACAGTGTTATTGTAGAGGGTCAATATAAGCATGCTGGTGTTCGCGTTCATTTAGCTGACCCTGATAATATCACTGGTGGCGAGTCCAATGATCCTCGAAAAAAAGGAGTTCGTGATGTGAGAGTTGAGGGGAACGTTAGTCTTGCCGATGCAGTCAATCTTATCTACCAATGTCAAGTTCAGTTAGGGCATGCGCCACCTCCAGCTAGACATACCTTGTACTGAGAAGGCAAGATCTGTTTTGAATTTACCATCAACGCGTGGAAAGACCGCTTTGACGGCGTTATTGAAAAGTTCTCGCTTCGCTCGCCAGCGCCTTCAAAACTCTGGATATAAGTTTGCTGGCGCTGCATCCCCGTAAGGGATGCTCAAAAATCTGTTGATTTTTGGCATCTCGCAAGGAGAAACAGAAAATCTTGGGGATTTTCTTAGTTGCGCTCGCTTTGCTCGGCAACCATCCCCCTGCAACGCGCCAGAAAGTGATATGGAAAGAGTTTTGACCTTTTGGTGCTGGGGCACTTTTCAATAACGCCGCTTTGGCATAAAGCTTATATACCCTTTTCTCCCCCTCCCAGCCATGCGATTATACGAGTTCGAGGGGAAGGAGCTGCTGAAGAAGTATGGCGTTCCGGTGCCAGACTCACGCCTGATCCGGTGGGGGGCTTCTGATTCCGGCGTCAGCACAGCTGATGAGAGTACTCCTTCTGTCTTACTCCAATCCGGGGGCGGCTGCATGGCCAAGGCTCAGGTATTGTCCGGCCTTCGCGGCAAGCATGGCGGGATCAAGCGGTGCTGCACGCTGGCGGAACTGCAGGAAGGATTGTCCATGCTTGGCTCGACATTTAATAACGAACCAGTCCATGCCCTTCTTCTTGAACAAGTGATCTCTTTCAGCCATCAGTACTATGTCAGCTTCGTATTTGACACTGATACGCGTTCTCCTATGATGATCCTGTCCGCGCAAGGAGGCATAGCTATCGAAGACAATGTAACGTCAGGCACTGGAACAATGGTTAGGATAAAGATTGATCCTCTTCTTGGCTTGCAGGAATGGAACATCCGGGAAGCAGCTGTCAGCCTTGGCTTGTCCAAAGAGCAGACGGCCAGGATAACTCCTGTTCTCCTGTCATTCTATCGCTGCTTTGAGCAGGAGGATGCAGTGCAGGTAGAAGTCAATCCCCTGGTCGAAGTTTCTGCCGGGGAATCTGCCGGCGCGTTCATCGCTCTTGATGCGAAGATTGAGCTGTGCGATGATGGAGCATACCGCCATAAGGAAAGAGTATACTCCCCACGTGTTGCTGGATTTGCAAGGCCTCCAACAGAGAGAGAACTGCTTGTCAAGGAGGTCAACGCGAAAGATTATCGGGGGACTGTCAAGTACATTGAGCTTGATGGTGATATTGGTTTCCTTGCTGCCAGCGGCGGCGGCAGCATCACCTGCATGGATGCGCTGATGAGCTGCGGTGGCAGGCCGTCAAATTACACAGAATTCAGTGGCAGCCCGCCAACTGAAAAAGTGTATCATCTCACGAAAGCACTGCTTTCTAAGCCAGGGCTGAGAGGATTGTGGATCGTCGGGGCAATTGCCAACTTCACGAGAGTTGATGAAACCTTGCAGGGTGTTGCACAGGCCCTTGAAGAAATCAAGCCAGGCTATCCGATTGTCGTGAGACGGTCTGGGCCGAATGAAGAAGAAGGGCTTGAGATCCTTCGCCGAACTGCAGCGGCGTGCGGCCTTGACCTTGTTGCGTACGGGGCTGAGATGCCGATGACAAAAACAGCAAAAATCCTGATGGACAAAGTTAATAACGTAAATGGCCATATTAAGGAGAATACTAAGGAGAATAATACTATTGATGAGCAGGAACAGCGGAGCGTGTGCTGATGTCGATCCTTGTTGATGAATCAACTGTTGTTGTAATGCAGGGCATTACTGGAAAAGAGGGTCAGCGCGCTGTTCCTTTAATGAAAGGGTACGGCGTGCGCATTGCTGCCGGTGTCACTCCAGGAAAAGGCGGGCAAGACGTGGATGGCATTCCCGTGTACGATACGGTGAAAGAAGCCATGCAGCGCCATCCAGAAATCAACACATCATCTATTTATGTCCCGCCATTTGCTGCAAAAGACGCAGTCATGGAAGTTGTTGCAAACGGCATCAAGACGATCCACTGTTTGACAGAAGGCATCACCGTCCATGAGACTGCAAAGATGGTCCAGTATGCCAAACTTCATGGCGTTCGTTTCATCGGTCCAAGTTCCATCGGTGTCATCAGCC
This sequence comes from Candidatus Woesearchaeota archaeon, assembly GCA_016180035.1. Classification (GTDB taxonomy): domain Archaea; phylum Nanobdellota; class Nanobdellia; order Woesearchaeales; family UBA12501; genus JACPCA01. The sequence continues at coordinate 8,076 of JACPCA010000029.1, read as the reverse complement.
CAGGCAAGTCCCGCCTCGGCGTGCTTGGGGGATTCAACGAAACAATAGACAAGATTTATCAGGAAGGAAGTATTGGTGTCATCTCCAAGAGCGGAGGGATGGCCAACGAGACTGCTTGGATTGTACGTCAGGCGGGATTAGGCCAAAGCACTGTTGTTGGCATTGGAGGTGACCGTATCATGGGCTCAACCTTCACTGATCTGCTCGAACTGTTCGAAAAAGATACTCAAACAAAAGGTGTTGTCCTGTTCGGCGAGCTTGGCGGCACCTATGAGGACCAAGTGGCTGACATGGTGCAAGAAGGCAGGTTCACCAAGCCGATCGCTGCCTTTATCGCCGGCAGATTTGCCGAGCAGATGCCACAGGGCATCCAGTTTGGCCATGCCGGCGCACTGATCGAGGGAACCCGAGGGCTTCCTTCCCACAAGATTCAAATACTCCGGCAGGCTGGCGTGCTGGTGGCAGAGCGCCACGACCAGCTCGGGGAGCTCATCAAGGAAGCTATTTGATTGTTATGGACTATAATTGTTATGAAACATGATTGTTATGGAAACTTATTGCTAGGGAAAACATGAAAACTATAGAAGACATGAAAAAGGACACAAAAGAAGACGCAAGCAAAGCGTGGACGACCAGCATTGCCTTCTCTTCTCCTGAAAAGACGATTGTTCGTGGCTACAAGCTGGAAGAACTCATTGACAAGCTCTCTTTCCATGAAATGATATTCTTGGTGCTCACGGGCAGGCTTCCCTCAAAAGGCGAGGCTGCCGTGGTAAACGCGATTTTTGTATCCTGCGCCGAGCACGGCATTTCTCCTCCGTCCATCACGTCAGCGCGCATCATTGCGTCGGGCGGCAGCCCGTTCCAGGCCGCAGTTGCCGGAGGCGTTCTTGCGCTCGGCGAGCATCATGGCGGGGCAATTGAAGCAGCAGCAAAGATATTTCAAGAGCGGAGCAGAGAGGATCCTGCTGCTGTTGTCAACGAGATGGTCGGGAAAAAACAGCGGTTTCCTGGCTATGGCCACAAGATTTATGCCACGGATCCGCGAACCATCAAACTGTTGGATATTGCGCAGCAGCACGGCATTGCTGGCACGCACGTTTCGTTCGCCATTGCAGTCGAGAAGGAATTGGAGCGGGCAAAGGGGCAGAAGCTTTGCCTGAATGTCGACGGCGCCATTGCCGCACTGCTCGGTGACATGGGCATCGGCTGGCGCCTTGGGAAAGCCTTTTTTATCATTCCCCGAACAGTCGGCATCTGCGCGCATGTGTATGAGGAGCTGGCAAAAGAAAAGCCCTTTCGGCGATTGGACGCTGAGGAGACTGGTTATAGCGGGAAGGATGGGCTTCATCTTTCCTGACCTTCCATGAGGTGCTGGTTCAATGGGAAACAACAATGTTCCAGGCAAAATCATTCAGCAAACAGCCGAGCATATCCGTCAAAAATTAAGCGGCGACAGCTCTGGCCATGACTGGTGGCATATTTATCGTGTCTGGACGCTTGCTGTTCGCATTGGGCAGGAAGAGAAGGCGGACTTGTTTGTAGTCCAGCTTGCTGCCCTCCTGCATGACATTGCTGACTGGAAGTTTCATGGCGGTGATGATACTGTAGGACCAAGGCTTGCCAGAGAATGGCTTGAAAGCCTTCACGTTGATGAACTCGTCATTTCTCATGTCTGCCAGATCATTAAGGATATGTCGTTCAAGGGCGCTGGAGTTTCGACGCTGATGAAGACTGTTGAGGGAAAGATCGTTCAGGATGCTGACCGCCTTGACGCGCTCGGCGCTGTTGGCATTGCACGCACTTTCGCGTATGGCGGCCGCAAGAATAGGCTGATCTATGATCCTGGCATTCCACCGGAAAAGCACGCCTCTTTTGAACAGTACAAAAACAGCACAGGCCCCACAATCAACCATTTCTATGAAAAACTGCTCTTGTTGAAGGGTTTGATGAACACATCAACTGCAAAAAAGATAGCTGAAGAAAGGCACCGGGTCATGGAAGAATTTTTGGATGCCTTTTTGAAGGAATGGGATGGTGTGCGTTAACAAAAAAGAGAAAGCCTCTTCATCAAATTATCTTCTCCCCTGTCTCCAGATTATAGATGTGGATGACATTGACCGGGCAGTTTGTTGCAGCCTCAAGGTTCTTTTCCAGGTCCTTCTCGTCAATGATAAGCTCTTGCGTGCCATCTTCTTTGACGGTCGGCTTTTTTGCCTTGGCGAGGTCTGCTTTCTCATCCTCTGTCTCCTCCATCGTCCAGAATTCGCCGTTCACGGCAGCGCAGGCAGCCGCGCCGATGCAGTCCTTTCGGATATACACAATCTTGTATTTTGCCATGGTGTACTGCTCTTCTAAAAGGCCTCCTTGTTTTCCTGGACTAACTCTTTCACGATATCTTTCACCCGCTTGTTTCTGCTGAATGGCGTAATTGTGGCAAATACGGCTTTTGGAAGCGACGCATTGGCATGGTACTGGTCCATGACGGCGTGGACCTGTTGGTCAGAAAAGCCGTGCAGCAGGATCACCTTGTCGCGAAGCTCGTTCTTGTCATCATCTCTTTTTAGCTCTTCAAACCCTGCCATGGGCCGTGGTCGTTGGAGGGGTTACATAAATGTTGCGTTTTCAAGGTTCGTTATTAACAAAAAATGATAACGCCCCTCTTTTGGCATAACGATTCAAGGTGCCGCTGCCTATTCATTTTCTTCCTGACTTCTTTTTTCTTGCTCCGCACTAATGAGGAGCAAGAAAAAAGAAAGGCCTGACATAATAGTGGCAGCGGCGCGAATGCCCAGTTACCGGCTCTGCCGGTTTTGTTTTAAACCATAACTATTAGTACTACAATCTCTGTTCATGGCAGCGCTGAGAAAAGCATCCCTCTTCACCAAACGAATTATCGCAAACATTATAAACAAGCGTTGGTATGACATCCAAAAAGAGGTCGTGCCATGTCTCAGGAAGAAATCATCCGGCGCTATTTCAAGAACGGAGTTAAGCAGGGCTTCAAGAAAGAACACCTGCGGGAGACTCTTCTCAAGCACGGTTATGATTATACCTCTGTTCATTTTATTTATAACACGCTGGGGGGCGATGCAAGCAGTGATATGTCTTCGGGACCCGCTCCAGAACGGCCATCCAGCCCGTTTCCTTCTTCTCCCCGCCCGCTGTTTCCAAGCCCGTCAAGGCTGTTCCTGTTCGCTCTTGTTCTTATCGGAATTGTCGGGGCGTTTGCGCTGATCAGTTTTATCAAGGCGCCATCACCGACAGGCATGGCTGTCCAGAACAGCCAGGAAGCAGCGCTTGATGACATCGCTCAGCTGGACCAGGAGATCACCGAGCGGCATTCTGCCCTGCAGCAGCAGCTGGAAGAGCTGAAGCAGAAAGACATGACGATTGAAGAGAAGAACAGCATCATCCAGCAGCAGGTGGCAGAGCTTGAAAAGCTTCATGCGTCTATCACCGAAGAGCGTGACATGATGCGTGATTTGCTTCTGGACTTGTTTAACACCCTCGTCGACCGCCCGGTCTTGGCGCGGCAGCAGGCGGCTTCGCCGCAAGCGACAGAGTAACTGCTGTTTTGAATTGTTTGCTCCATTTCTTTAATGATGTTCATTTTAATAATGTTCATCGTCCTCACTTTGCAGCTCATTAACGAAATATCCTCAACAAAATATCCTCAACGCTTTCGGGCAAACCGTGATCGTGACTGGTGTTGTGCCAAGAATTTCGCAGTCCGTGTGGACAATCACCGGCTTTTTTGACGTGATCCGTATCTCTTTTGCTGTCCGGTATTCTACATCAGGAAAAAGCGTGTGGAGCCGGAAGATGAATCCAAAATAATACCGCAGCATGTTGAACGTGTGCTTGCTCTTAAAGACAAGAACATCAAGCAGGCCATCGTCGAGCTTGGCATTGTACGCCGGGTCGATCCTCCCGCCGTAGCCCTTGCTGTTGCCGACCATTACGAAATAGCCCCTGGTGAGAGTGTTCTTGTCAAGCTGGACAAAGACTTCATGAGAGTCATACTCAAACAAGGACTTGATCGCCGTGAGGGGGTACGCTGTGCTTCCAAGAGCTTTTTTGAGAAGAGGGTCTACGGAGGATGCGACGTGGGCGTCGAATCCGATGCCTGTCATCAGGATGAAATATCGCTTGTTTGCCCTGCCAAGGTCAAGGCATCTTTCCCGGCAGCGGAGGATTCGCCGCGCTGCCTTGACGGGATTTCGCGGGATGCGCAATTCCTGCGCAAGAACATTTTCTGTCCCAAGCGGGATGATCCCAAGAGGGGTGCTGGAATACGCAAGCCCGTTGATGACTTCATTGATGGTGCCGTCCCCGCCGCCAGCGATGATGACATCGTACGCTTTCTTCCTGCCTTTTGCTATCCGTGTTGCATCGTTTGGCTTGGTTGTTTCAACAATATCAAGAACGTGCTTTCTTCGCTGAAACATGCGCCTGATGCGCTTCAGCTGGCGGTCCTGTTTCCCGCTGTTGGCTGCAGGATTCAGGATAAGCAGTGCTTTCATCGCTTAAGAAAAGCCTGCGGCCCTTGTGCTTACTCTTCCTCAGGATTATAGGAAGGGACAGCTGCTCTGGAGATGATGATAATGTCACCGACTGCCTTGACGAGCTGGTGAGGGACGATGACGCCCTTTGCGCTGCCGAGAACCTTGCTGAGGTACGAGTTCTTGGTGGCACGGACACGCCATCCAAACACGCGCGTCTTGGTGAGGATGGATTCCTCAATGTCACCAAAATAATCGCCTTCGTCAGTGAATACCTTCATGTCGTATGTTTCTCCGATCTGTCGCAGTTTCAGCATCTTGAGCCCTCCGGTGTGATATATAACGGGTTGTGGTATGTACACTCGCAGAGATCTTGAGCCCTCCGGTGTGATATATAACGGGTTGTGGTATGTACACTCGCAGAGGGGTAGCATGGGCTATTTAAATATTTCGAAACACAAGGCTCTGTGTGCTAAACCATAATTATTGCACAGTTATAAATATTAGTGGTGTGTTGTATTTCTTGTTTCTTGGTGAGGTGCTGTATGGAACCAAGAAACTATGTGAAATGGACTCCTAAGCTTAGGAAATGGGTTATACGGCAGTGGGATGCCGGTATAACTCCAGTATCGAAGATTGCTGAGAATAGGGGTTTGCCAAGAAGGAGTGTTTATGAGCTTATCAAACGATTTAAGCAATATGGTTGGGAAGGTCTTGAGCCGAGAAGAAGAGGGAAGAAGAAAGAGTTTGTTCATCCCAATTTTGACCAGTACGTGTTACAGAAGTTTGCAGAGTTCCCGCGGGGAAGCCCTAAACTATGGCTTGCTTTAAAGCAAGAAGGTTTCAGTGTAAGTCAAAGAAAAATTCAACAAATATACAATATGAATAAACTGAAAATGAACAAAAGAAGCAGGCCATCACAAATCAAGTTCGTCAAGTATGAACGGCCGAAGCCTAACGCTTTATGGCATACCGACTGGACAGAATGTCCTTTTACGGGATTGCAGCTTCTCGCGTTTATCGACGACCATTCACGCTTTATCGTACACGCAGAATACTTCAACAATGCAACAACAGAAAACACAGTACTGGCGTTTAAGGCAGCCATAAAGCGTTACGGCAAGCCGGACAACATACTCACCGACAATGGAGTCCAGTTTCACATCAACGGGCCATTCGAAGAATTCTGCAAAGAGCAAGACATAAAACACATCCTGGGCAGAGTACACCATCCCCAAACCAATGGCAAAATAGAACGCTGGTTCGGAACCTACAAACTCGAATTCCAACCCCAACGATGGACACTCCAAGAATACATTAGACTCTACAATGAAGAACGATTACACCAAGGAATAGGATACAAAGTACCACTGGAAAGATACAAGAGTGCAAACAATTCGGTTTAGGTCAGTCAAAAGGGCTCTGAGAAAATCTTTCTTCGTTTTTAGTCGTCAAATGCCTGTTTTTGGCTAAAAAACATGATTGGGGGAGCCGCCGTGACTTTTCTTGAACGCTCTTTTTTCTTTCTCACCCTGCTTAGGCGAGGTGGGAAAGAAAAAAGGCAGGACAAAGTTAGATACGGCGGCTCCCCAAATCAGGATGACATTTTCTACAAAGCAAAAATGACCGCAATATTTATATAGCCGCTTAAATATCTCCATTCCGTAGTAGTTGTGGGCAAAAAGGGAACAACAGCGAGAGGGGCCGACCATGAAATCGTTTTTTATGAAACTCAAAGACAAGATGTCCGGCAGTTCGGACGACATGCATATTCCAGCAGAAGGCGACGAAGGCTATGTCGAGCTTTCCACAGAAGGCGAGAAAGGCCATTCGAAAATCACTGTCCGGCCGTTCATCCTTGAAGACTTCGCCGACACCAAGTACATCCTTGATGCTGTCCGCGAAGGCTACACGATTGCGCTGATCAACATCAAGCAGCTTAAGGACGCTGACTTGGTTGAGCTGAAGCGCGCGATCAACAAGCTCAAGAAGACCACGGATGCTGTCAACGGCGACATCGCCGGCTTCGGCGAGGACTGGCTGTGCATCACGCCATCCTTCGCCACCATCCATCGCGATTCCAAGATCCCCAAAGACAGCCCTCCTGCAGGGATGAAGGACGGGTTTGAGGAGTTCTGATTCAATCTCTTTTCTTCTGTTTTTGTCTTTTCTTGTATCATAAACAGCAGCGGATGGTTATGGAATACCAGCTACAATCGTATCGTAGAGAAGGCAATGGATGCCAGTACACGCTTGTTGTTGAGCACCAGCCAGGATTCCTGGAGAGGCTTGTTGGTGTACGGCAGAGCGTTGCAGAATACCGCGGGCGTGGAAAGGTGTGGTTCCAGATGCCGAACTTCACGCCATGCACGCCAAAGCTGGAGGCAGCGCTCACTGCTCTCTTTGAAACAATCAATCATCGCAGCGTGCAGATTCCGACGTGGGAAGAGACGGAGGGAAGAAGGAGAAGCAGTGCATAATGAAATGAAGAAAGCCATGCATCGGTGAGCTAAGGAAGATTCTGTCGAATTATTCATGCGATTTTTTGAACAACAATCTTTATATATCCGCAAGCCTTCTGCTTTTCATATGCCAGCCGAACAGCAGCAGGAAGCAGAAGTGCAGGTTCTTGGGGGGCAGGAGTGCCCGTTCTGCAAGTCGAGAAACCTCACGCTGAGCGAGCAGGAGATTGACATCCCCTTCTTCGGAAAGACAGCCTTGTTCTCCATGACGTGCGAGGGCTGCAAGTACCACAAGTCAGATGTTGAAGCGATGGAGCCGAAAGAGCCGTGCAAGTACACGTTCGAGATCTGTTCTGAAGAGGATATGAAAGTGCGCGTAGTGCGAAGCTCCGAAGCGACAATAAAGATTCCTCACATCACCACGATCACGCCAGGCCCCGCAGCAAATGGCTACGTGACAAACATCGAAGGCATCCTGAACCGCGTCAAGTATCAGGTCGAGCATCTGCGTGATGAAGAAGACCAGGATGACGAGGCAAAACAGAAAGCAAAGAATATGCTCAAGAAGCTGATCCGCGTCATGTGGGGGCAGGAGAAGCTGACGATCACCATTGAAGACCCGTCGGGGAACAGCGCCATCTTATCCGAGCGGGCGGTGAAGGTGGTGTTGAAGAAGGGCGGGAAGGAATAGATAAACAGGTATTTATGTTTAGAACCTATCCCGATAGGCGTTTCCAGCTCAGCAGACCAAGACGGAGTGCCGACAGGTTCATCTGCCACGGGGATAGGCTCTTAATATACTCAGATGACGTTGCCTACTCAGAGTATACTGAGGGGAGGTATTAAAAAATGCTAAAGAGACTAATCTACTATTTTGGAAGAGAACAAGTAGAAGAGAAACTTTAAATTGATAGACAAATAACTACTAAAAATGAGACGATTACTATTTTTTGGAACTGCACTTGGAATGCCAAAGAATTCAACGTGTTCGTCAATTTTGGTGGAAGATGAAAATACTAAGATAAGTTTTATATATAAGGTTATATTACTGCTTGGAAAGAGGTGATTTTATGTCAAGACAAGCAGGAATTAAGCTTACAATCAACCAA
>JACPCA010000038.1 GCA_016180035.1 Candidatus Woesearchaeota archaeon | reverse complement strand
GTAATCAGTAGATGCATAATCTCCATCAATACCATTCCCAATTACAACCACCCTGTTCAGGATGTGCATAGCATCTTCAAACTTCTTGAAATACAACGACAGAAGCAGTCCGCTTCACCAAGCAGTCATTAAATAGTACCTTGCCAGTTGGAATAATTTGTTTATACATCGGTTAAAAACTAATAATTTGACCGATACATTTATATAACAGTTAGTTTAATAGGGGGAATTGGGATGGAAAAGACGAAAATCATGGGAATATTGGACGATTGGAATTTCTGGTCTAGAGATCGTGATGCCGGGCTCGTTAGAAAAGAGTATCTCCAAAACTTGACTGCTTTGGCAAAAACAGGCCAAATAGTCGAGGTCCTGGGGGTTAGAAGAAGCGGTAAGTCGACAATACTCCTCCAGTATATCCGACACCTGATAAAAGAGGGCGTTGATCCTAAGAATATTTTGTATGTCAACTTTGAAGATTTAAGATTTGAAGGCTTCACTTTAGAATTATTAAACCAGATTTATGAAACCTATTTGGAGTATGTTCAACCAAACCCCAAACAGTATATTTTCTTAGACGAGATTCAGAAAGTTAACGGTTGGGAAAAATTTGCTAGAACCCTGCATGAATTAAAGAAAGCTCATATTTTTGTTTCTGGATCAAACTCTAAACTGCTCTCTGGAAAAATATCTTCAGTACTTACAGGAAGGCATCTGGATTTAACTATTTTTCCGTTAGAATTTAGAGAATTTTTGCTTTTTAAGAGCATTGAAATTAAAAACAGATTAGACTTGATCTCTAACCGGCATAAGATAAATGCGCTTTTGAACGAATACTTGCAATACGGGGGATTTCCGCTGGTGTGCTTAAAAGAGCCTAAAAAAGAATTGTTAGAAACTTATTTTGAAGACATAATCAATAAAGACATCATAGAAAATAAAAATATAGCAAACGTATCAAAAATAAAGTCTTTAGCAAAGTTTTATTTAACTAATGCCGGAAGAAGAATTTCCTTTAACAGCATATCTAAATTTCAAGATTTAAGTTTGGATACTATCGAGAGGTATTCGTATTACCTGGAAGAAGCATACTTGATCAATTTCATCAAAAAATTCTCTTACTCCGTGAAAGAACAGGAAAGAACCATGTCCATTGTATACGTCATTGATAACGGTTTGAGAAATCTGGTCAGCTTCAAATTCAGCGAGGATTACGGTTGGCTCTACCAAAACGTAGTCGCGAACACCTTAATCAAAAAATACGGTAAAAATAAAATCTTTTACTGGATGAGTGAAACCAAAGAAGAAGTTGATTTTGTGGTAAAACCATCACTCAAACCCCAACAGTTGATACAGGTCTGCTATACCCTTTCAGACCCGATAACAAAAAAGAGGGAGCTAAGCGCCTTGCTTAAAGCCAGCAAAGAACTAAAATGCAAGAATTTATTGGTCATAACGGAAAATACGGAAGAAGAAGAAAAGATGGGCAATAAAAAAATAAGATATATGCCGTTATGGAAATGGCTGCTGGAATAGAGAGCTTTGAAAAACCACGTTTTCAATAGCGTGTCTTGGTTTGTCAAAAACCACTCATCTCTGACGGGTGGCATGATAGGCAGTATGCCCTTGCCAGCCATCCCGTATAGCGGGTGGTTTTTGAGCACGCCAAAATTCCACAGATTGATATGTGGTTTACGCAGTAAACCACCATTCAAGGAATGGTGGAATTTTTAGCGTTTCAAAGCGGTCCTATTGAGAATTTTGACAAAATTTTATGGTTTTTCAAAATTCTCAATGGTAGCGGAAGCAGCTATTACCCCACCACCCTGCTCACGTGCTCTTCCTTCTGCAGCCGGATGACGTGGTCCACGAATCCTTCTATCTTGTTCTCGTGGGAGACGATGATCGTCTGGCGCGTGCCGAGCTGGTCCAGCACGTCGCGGAGCTTGTCGAGCTGTTCTGTGCTAAAGCCATCGGTCGGCTCGTCAAGGATGATGATGTCTTTCGTCCTGATCGTAGACACGACACTGTTGATCACCCGATTCAGGGAGAGCCGGTACGCCAGGGCGATCGCAGTCTTCTCGCCGCCAGACAGGCTGTCCATGGCGATCTCGTACCCGTTCTGCTCGATCAGGGGAGAGAAGGAATCATCGAGCCGCACAGCGATCTGCTCATCATCTAACAACATGGAGAACCATGACTGGAATAAGGAGTTGAATTCTCCGTACACTTTTGACAGGACATGCCGTTCGATCGTGGCAACCAGCGGAAGAAACGCGCCCTCCATCCAGGACTGGACTTGGCGCTGCTGATGGATGGCAGATTGGACTGCCTGCTTTCGCGCGATCTCCTCCCGAAGCTCGGCCAGCATGCGCTGCACGCCATCCAGCTCTTTTGCTGTTCCGGCATGCTGAAGGGCAATAGCGTGATGGCCATCCCGCGCTTGGTCCAGAGAGGCCTGCGCCTGAGCAAGGACAGGAAGAAGAGAAGCGAACTGCTGAAGCCCTGCTTCCAGCTTGGAGGCAGCGGCCGCAAGGCGGACGAGCTCTGCCTCGGACTCCTGCACGGACACGAGCAAGACATGAAACTGGGCCTGCTGGTCGTTCCGCAAGCGAAGCAGAGAATGATATTCTCCAAGTCGGAGAAGCGCTGCCTTTTCCTGCTCGAGAAAAGCAAGGTCTTCCTCTGTCGGCAGCTCCAGCTTGCTGAACGCTTCGGTGAGGCCGAGAAGCTCCATGTCAACCACGGTGTACTGCTTCTGGAGGGCGATGATGTCTTCCTGCAGCCCAGGGATCCTGGACAGCCCTGCCTGCTGGCGGGCAAGCTGCTCCTGGGTGGCAGACATGACTGCGCTGTCCGCCAGCACAGCATCAATCCTGCAGGATAATTCAAGGATGCCGTCATCGTACTGCTGGAGCACTTCCTGATAGCCTGCAATCTTCTCATCCTGCTCGTGGACTACGGCGTGCTTGTGCTGCGGCGACACCGGCTGATAGCACGTCGGGCACTGCTCCAGCGACAGGACAGCGCCCTTGAGGCCGAGGCAGCCCTTCATCTTCGTCTCGCATTCTTTCTGCAGCAAGAACAGTTTCTGGAGCTGCTCAAGATAGCCAGGCAATCGAGCCTTGTCCTCCTGGTGCCGCGCCATCATGGACTCCCCATCGGCAAGGCTGTCTTTCAGGGACAGAAGGGCACGGAGCGCATCCCGTTTCTGGTACATCATGGTATTGATGGCCGAAAGCTGAGAGGACAGTGATTCCTGCCGTATGCGCAGCGCCGCTTCCTGCTGCAATGCCGCAGCATACTTCTTTTCAAGCTGCAGGATGCGCTGGCTTGCCTCTTCCACGCTTCCTGCTGCATGGCCGGAAAACCCAGCAAGCTTTTCTTCAGTCTGGCGCATCCTCTCATGCAGTGGGAGGAGGCTCTGTTTTGCCCTGTCTAAAAGTTGGGATTGATATCGAGAAGCTGCCCGCCCGGCATCCAGCTGCTGCTGAAGCTGCTGCTGCTGTTGTTTCTGCTGTTCCAGCTGAGCAAGCTGCTCTTGCCGCTGCCGGACGATGGCCTGGCGCTGCTGAAGCTGCTCCTCGAGACTCGCCAGCTGCTGCCGAACAGCGGTCATGGACTGCAGAAGACGCTGCTCCTGCGCCAGCTTCTGGGGAAGATCCGCTGCCCTGCCGAATAATTCACGAAGATCCTCCTTGAGCAGGCGAAGGTAGATGGCGGCGTTGTCAGACACGCGCTTGTACTTGTCAATGCCGAACACGCGCCGGAGCGTGTCGAGGCGGATGCTCTTCTGATCTTCCATGATATGCTTCATCTGCTCCTGCGGCGTGTACACGGTGTACCGGTAGATAAGCGCTTTTGACTTGGTCAGCAGCTCTGGCGGATAGCCGAGAAGGTCAAGGATCCGCGTCTTCAGCTCTGTCGGTGTCGCGTCGGTGCGGACGCCATCGATGCTGATGAATCCGGCGTCCTGCTTCACGCCGTCAGAAGACTTCTTGAGCGCCCTTCTGATGATGACATTCTTTCCGCCGACGTGAAAGTGAAGCTGGACAGCGCCTTCCACAGCGCCCTTCCGGAGAAGGGACTCGCCAGAAAGCCCGTCTCGCTGCGCGCCGAACAAGGCAAACTCGATCGCAAGAAGGATAGACGACTTTCCCGCCCCGATATCGCCAGACAGGAGGATGGATCCCTGCGGGAACTGGAAGTCCTGACGGACATAGCTTCGGATATTCTGCAGCGACAGGGAGTGGAGAAGCATGAACTCCAGGAGAAAAAGAGTTTTTATATGTTTTGTGATGGTGGAGTTAGCGTAATAGAA
>JACPCA010000028.1 GCA_016180035.1 Candidatus Woesearchaeota archaeon | reverse complement strand
TCATCTTTTGGTCGTAGAACCTAACCCCCTTAGAGTGATTCATGGCTATTCGCTTCTGGAGAAGCTGGGACAGGGTAGTTTTGCTACGGCGTATAGAGCGGTGAAGGAGGGGAGGGAGTATTGTGTTCGGGAGCAGGGCATCCATGGGCTTGATGGAAGGTCTGCGGTAAAAGCTATTGAGCTGTTTCGCCGGGAGGCAGATGTGCTTTCCGGGTTGGATCATCCTCAAATTCCAAAAGTTTATGATTATTTTGAAGAGACTGCTGACGGCTGGCGTTTCTACCTTGTTCAGGATTTGGTTTCGGGACGGTGCTTGAAATCTATAATAAACCCCCCCGGTGAGAACGGTGGAGAACTGGCCAGGCCATTTGAAGAGGAAAAGGTTGTTGATGTTGCGCTTCAGTTGTGCAGTATTCTTGGCTATCTTCATGGCCGTACGCCTCCGGTGGTTCATCGGGATGTGAAGCCAAGCAATGTCATGATGGATGAGACTGGAAAGATGTACTTGATTGATTTTGGCAATGTCCAGCAGGAATTAACTAACGTTATTGGCGGCTCTACCATGTTTGGGACTCCGGGATTTGCGCCGTTAGAGCTTTGCGTTCCAGGGAGAACAACGACCAAAAGTGACCTTTATATGCTTGGAACGACGATGTTGAATCTTGCTTCGGGGATTGATCCGGTTCATTTGATGGACCATCTTCGCAGGGTTGATTACAAAGGTAAATTCAGGTTCAAGAATCCATCTTTAGAAGTGTTGGTAAAGTGCAGAACAGATTGCTGATTATCTGGACCAGATCAAAGCTGGAAAAAGAATATCCAGGCCGAGAACTCAAGCAGGAGCAGTTTCCAGATTTCTTGCAAGGTTTCTCCCTAGTGAAATCCTTCGCCATGCGGCAGCAACAAGAGCATGGGAGATTGCCGCAGCTCAACAGGATAGGATTCTGGTCGTTTCCGATCAAAGCACTGTCCAGGATGGAAAGATTGAAGTCTTGAGCGGAGAAGCAAGAATCGAAAAAACTGACGACTATTGGACGTTCCATAGCGTTCATCTTGTTGATAAAGCGAATGAAGAATATGTTCTCCGATTTACAAAGGGATTGTTGTTTGATGGGCAATCTTTGCGGCAGGAAGAGTACGTTCAACTCCTTCAGGGCAGTGAGCTTGTTTTGCCGACCGTGCCGGAATATCTTTCTCTTGCTGCCTACCTAAACAGGGGTAAAGACCATCCCGTTGAAGGCCAGAAGAAACTGTTTAAAGAAGCCAAGGCATGGCTGCAAAAACTGTTTGGGGATTACTGGCTGATGACCGGAACGAGAGCAGTGTATCATCTTGATGGCAGTGGAAAGGTTGTTCATGGGGTTGGAAGAGATAGTGTTTTGGCTGCTGATGTTTCTGCGTTAGTTGGTCATGACGGCTGGGTTAACAAGATGCGAAATCCGGATGAAACAATCGAAGCGCTGTGTGGAATAGGAGATGTCAAATATGTAAATGATAGTTTCAAAGGAATTTTTGGAAAAGACAGTTACTTGTGGCGTATCAATAACAACCCTCAGGAGAAACAGGAGCGGCCTGTGGCGCTTGGCATCAACGTCCTCGACGACAGGTTCAACATCAATGCCGGCAACTACGTCAGCGGCAGGCGCGCTCTTGGGGTGGTCATGCAGCGCGAAAAATTTTTTTGAGGAGAAAATAAACGCTCATTTTTTATACTCCGTCCTCTTTTTTCTTTTTTGTCCCTGCAGTTGCCAATGGCGCATAACCTGCGTCCAGAGCAAGAAAGGACTGACCACACGTCCTGTCATTAGGGCAACACGCTTGCCATGAAATACAGTTGCGACAGCTAGTAACTTGAAGTGAATGCCTGAAGCAGCAGTGGAATAGCAAAGGATGACAGGGCTACGGAGCGGCCTGTGGCGCTTGGCATCAACAACCTCAACAACAGGTTCAACATCAATGCCAACAACAACGTCAACAACAGGCGCGCTCTTGGAATGGCTAATCTCCCTGCAGGGATTTTTACTACCAGATTCAAGCTGATGAAAACCTATCACGACCTGTGGAGAAACATTATTGATTTTGACAACCTTCAGATCGCTTATAACTCAGCTCGAAAAAATAAGACACATAATCCTCTGGTGATGGAGTTTGACCAGCACTGGCGCCTTAATCTCTGTATCCTGCTCCGGGAGTTACGAGATAAAACATACAAGCCCCTGCCCCTGCGAACATTTGTTCTCCGAGACCCGAAAACAAGAATAATTTGCGTCAGTGATTTTCGTGATAGGATTGTCCATCATGCCATTGTCAACGTGCTTCAGCCCATTTTTGAGAAAAGATTCATATACGACAGCTACGCCAGCAGAAGAGGGAAGGGGGTTTTGCAGGCTCTCAACCGGTTTGACCGTTTTAAGAGAAAAGTAACCGGCAACGGCAGGTTAAGGCAAAACGCAAGAAATAGGAATGATGTTGTGGGTTTTGCATTAAAAGCAGATATCAAGCATTATTTTCAGGCCGTTGACCATCAAGTACTTTTAACCTGTATAAACAAGCACATCAAAGATGAAAATGTACTCTGGCTGGTCAAGCGAATTCTTGATAATTACCAATCTGATGAGCCAAGTAAAGGAATGCCTTTGGGAAATTGGACCAGCCAGTTCTTTGCCAACATTTATCTACATGAGCTAGACTACTTTGTCAAGAATCAACTGAAAGCGAAATATTATCTGAGATATGTTGATGATTTTGTTATCCTACATGATTCAAAGCAATTCTTAAAAGAATGTGAAGAAAAGATAAAAAGCTTCTTGGTGACAGGGTTAAAATTGGAATTGCATCCTGACAAGTGCAAGATCATCCCGCTAAGAAAAGGCATCAGCTTCCTCGGGTTTAGGGTATTTTATCACTACAAACTGCCAAGAAAAAGGAATATCCGAAAGATAAAATCAAAGCTCACACAGGCCATCATAGAACACGAAAATGAATCACGCGATGCCTATTCTGTTCTTGATCTCTTCCAGTCCTGGTCTGCTTACGCAAAATGGGGAAACACCTACAATATCCGACAGCGAATATACAACAGCATAGAAAAAGAGTTCATAACCTTACTGCCTATTCAGAAAATCAATGGCTAACACTTGTTCCTCAAAAATACCAACCCAGGATCGAGCCTCAAAGATTCGCTTATTTTCCGCTTTCTCCACCATCCTCATCACAAACCATTTAAACAGTATCATTCTCCCCCTGCTCATGAAGAAATTTCTGCTTGCCATCTTTATTCTTTCGACAGCTCTCGCTGCACTATTTTACGCTAATGAACATTCCCTCTCTCTGCTCGGTAGCCAGATAACCGAAGAAAATTCAATCACCGGCCGCGCCATCGCTAATCCTGTGTTTTCTCACGCTACCATCATTCAGGAACCAGCAACAATAACTCCCATCATCCTCTTCTGTCCCCGCGAGGATTGCGTCGGCAATCTTCTCGGCCTCATCAATGCTGCTGATTCCATCCAATGTGCATTTTTCGAGCTCAATATCCCCGGCATCATCGGCGCTATGAAGAGCAAGAACACCAGCCTGGTGATTGATGGCGACAACAAGGAAGAAGAGCTTGGCAATGATCCAACATTTGTGAGGTACGACACGAGCAGCCAATTCTCCCACAACAAGTTCTGCATCTTCAACGATAAGATCGTCGTGACAGGGTCGTTCAATCCGACTGCCGGCGGCGCGGTAAAGAATAACAACAACATCGTCGTGCTCTCGTCAGCAGCCCTCGCCAAGAATTATCGGGAAGAATTTGAAGAATTGTGGGATGGCAAGTTTGGCGAGGGGGCGCCGGTGAGGTATCCTGTCGTCATGTCCAATGGCACGCTGATAGAAAACTATTTCTGCCCGGAGGACCAGTGTGCCCGGCATACCATCGAGACGATCGCTATGGCAAATTCCAGCATCTATTTCATGACGTTCTCGTTCACGCATGATGGGATCGGAGATGCTGTTCTTGATGCGGCAAAGCGCGGCGTCGAGATCAACGGCCTTTTTGAGAAAAGCCAGAACAGCACATATAATGAATTCCACCGCCTCAAGCGCGAAGGCCTTGATGTCCGCTGGGATTCAAATCCTGCCGCCATGCACCACAAGGTGTTCATCATCGATAAGAACATCGTCATCACCGGAAGCTTCAATCCGACAAAGAACGCTGACACGAGGAATGACGAAAACATGATCATTCTGCATGATGAGACGATTGCTGCCGCGTTCCTCAGGGAATTTGATCTGCTGATGCCTTCGGCCC
Source organism: Candidatus Woesearchaeota archaeon (assembly GCA_016180035.1). Taxonomy (GTDB): domain Archaea; phylum Nanobdellota; class Nanobdellia; order Woesearchaeales; family UBA12501; genus JACPCA01. The sequence goes on along the minus strand of JACPCA010000028.1, from coordinate 17,081 downwards.
CATCGCCTTCGGCCGCATCTTGAACAGAAAGAACTGGTTTTCTTTCCTTCCACGAGGGTATACCATGTGCAGGCTTCCTGGTTTGGAATTCACAAACGCCTTAAACCCGTTCTTGCGCGCGTCAAGAAAGAAAGCGACATCCTCGCCGCCGATGTCAGATGTTCCCTCTTTTCGGAATCTTACCTGTTCGAGAACGTTCCGCTTGATGAGAACGAACCCGAGGCCGGCAAAACAGATCTCCTGAACAATATCCTGCACCAGCTCTTTTTTCACCATCACTCTTGCCTTCTCCCTGTTTGGCAGCGGGAACGGGATGCCTCCGGTTTTGGCATCATACACGCCAAACACGCAGGGTATAAATCCAGTCTTTTCTCCAAATTGTTTTGGGATGATATAGACGCCGGTGACGATGTCCTTTCCAGCAGACAGGAGCTGCTCGATAGCGTCTTTTTCAACGACGACATCCGTATCAAGACAAAAAAGATAGTCATACCCTCCTGCAAGAAACTCCTCCCGCACACGGTTTCTCACCGCAATCACTTTGTCAATCTTTGCCTTGCCGCTGGTGTCAACCCATCCGCATCGGAAGCCGAGCTGCTGGAGCTTTTTCTGATATGATTGGTCCGGCGAGTCGTCAACAAAATAGATGTCTTTATTCGGATACGTGAGGCGCTGCAGGGATCGGATGAATTCTGGAAGGCAGTATTCATGTCCAGGGTATGTCGGGCAGCCGATGAGGATGCGCGGCGTATCTTTTCGTCCTATATCTTTTCGTTCTGCTGTTGGGATGGATAGCATAGGCTGCATGCCCTGAAGCAAAAACCCAATCTTTATAAAGAATTCCATGCTGTCCCCTCTCATGGTCGATATCGTCATTGTTGGAACAGTCGGTCTTGATGATGTTACGACGCCCTTTGGCAGCGTGCGTGAGGCGCTCGGCGGCTCGGCAGTCTTTGCTGCGTATAGTGCCTCGTTCTTTGCCGCGCCGGGGATGGTGGCTGTCATTGGCCATGATTTTCCAGAGCAGCATCTCCAGCTTCTTTCCAGGAAAAGCATTCATCTGGACGGTATCAAGAAAGAAGGAAAGAACTTTCGCTGGAAGGGAAAATACGAGTTTGACATGAACGAGGCAAAGACGATCGACACGCAGCTCAACTGCCTCGCCTCGTTTGATCCGGTGCTTCCAGACTCGTATCGAAAAGCTAAATATGTATTTCTTGGGAATCTCGACCCGTCCATCCAGAGGAGCGTTCTGGAGCAGATCGAGGATCCTGTGCTGGTCGTGATGGACACGATGAATTTCTGGATCAGCCACAAGAAGGATGAACTGCTGGAGATGATCCAGAAGTGCGATGTCTTTCTTCTAAATGATGGCGAGGCGCGGCAATTGTTTGGCACGGTCAACCTTGCCCATGCAGCCCGGAAGGCGCTTGCGCTCGGCCCAACTGCCGTCATCATCAAGAAAGGCGAGCATGGCGCTCTCCTGTTCACGAAGGAAAAGCATTTCAGCGCCGGCGGCTACCCGCTTGAGGCCATCAAGGACCCGACTGGCTGCGGCGACTGTTTCGGCGGCGGGTTCATCGGCTACCTTGCCAAGACAGGTGACACCAGCGAGAAGAACTTGAGAAAGGCTGTCGTGTACGGGTCTGCCATCGCATCGTTCAATGCCGAGGATTTCAGCCTTGATCGCTTGACATCATTATCGCTTCCGGATATTGAGCATCGAGTTTCTGAATTGAGGGAGATGAGAGAGTTTTGACAAGGCACGAAGAGGAGTACGCGAAATGAGAGAACACCTCATGTAGCCAGCCATTTCCATAAAGGAATAAATTCTACTGTTTTTTTGTCATACCTTCTTGTAGAGGTATAATCCCATGTGATGACTTTTAGGTTTCTGCACCGCAAAGAGTCACTTCCTTTGATAAGCGCTTTGATTTCCATCTCCTCTATTTCCTCTCTCGTGGAGATGGCATGGACTTGCAGCAATTCCTTAATCTGTTTTTTGTTTTTGACGACAAAATCAACTTCGTTTTGTTGATAATCCTTCCAGTAGTAAAATGTCCCAGGACCACTCTTTCGAAGAAGCTCAATCGCAACAGCATTTTCTACAAATCTTCCCCTGTTTTGCGAGAATTGAAAACCAATGGCCTGAGTAAGGCCGTTATCGATGCTATAAACCTTTTTTGGTGCCAAAGCCTGTTCTTTTAAACTGAAGGAGAACCTTTCCACTAGGAAAATCAAGTAAGCATTTTGCAGATAGGAGCAGTAATTTTTAATGGTATGGACACTGCGGATGTTCAAGAATTTTCGCAGCGAATTATAAGTGATTTCTTTTCCTACATTAGAAAAAAGGTATTTGGCAAGCTCCTTCATGGTTGAAGCATAGCGGATGCCGTATCGCTGAATAATATCTCTTTCTATGATATCCTTGTATGTCTCTGCTAAAAAGATATTCCCTAAGCGATAGGTGAGGGGAAAGCCACCGCGTTCAACGTATTCAGCCAATGCTGCTTTAATCTGGGCAATATCTTTGGTCAGATGGGTGTTTATCTTCAATTTTTTCAACAGTAAAAATTCCCGAAAGCTAAACGGGTATAATGTTATATCCAGATGCCTCCCTGTGAGATGGGTCGCTAATTCTTTGCTCATCAGCCTGGCATTTGAGCCTGTAATTATTATTTTCTTTCCAGGAAGCAGCCTAGAAACAAATTTCTCCCAGCCAACAATATTTTGTATCTCATCAAAAATGAAGAAGTTAACTTCCCCTTTTAGGGCATACACTGCCTCTAAAACACTATTCAACTCTTCTGCTTTTATGGTAAGGCGCTCATCATCAAAATTGACATAGCCGAAAGGCGTTTCTCCAAGCAAAAATGCCAGCAGTGATTTGCCGCAGCGGCGCACTCCAGTAATCACAACAGCAGCGTCAGGTGAGAACAATTTTTGAATTTCTACTGCGCCTTCCCGCGGGATAATATTCTCCTCAGCTATTTTTTTGTGCAGTTCTTGTTCCCTCTCCATAATAACCGTTTTAATAGTGTCAATGGTCATGATGTGCATTACAAACGCAAGTATTATATAAATCTTTGCATTAGCAAGGCTATATAGAAAATGTCGTTTTCTTTGGCAGACATCGGGCGGCGTTTTTCAGAATTGAGGTGTATAAGAGAGTTTTGAGCAACTTTAACTCATTTCATCTGATGTTGCATGGTTTTTGCTAACGCAGAGTATTGCTCAAATTTAGCTTGGTAAAGGTAAGTGTTTCCTGTCCTAGTCAGTTCTCCTGTTACGTTTCCTATTGTGGTCAGTTGTTCTGCTACTTCAACAAGCTGGATTACCTGATGTCTTTTAAGCTTTTCTTTTGGTATCTGTTCTAACAATGTAAGCGCAGTTACATAATCCCGCATTGCTTCTTCTTTTCTTCCCAACCATTGCTTAGCTGCTGCCCTATTTTTGTAACCAATAATTGAATCTGGATTGAGTTTTATCGCTTTATCAAAATCTAAAATTGCTTCTTCATGTCTGGCAACATCTCCTTTTATTACCCCTCGGATGTTATACATCTCCGAAACTAGCTCTTCTGGATCTGGTATTCCCTCAAAACATTCTGGTTTTGCTCTTAACAGCTCTTCCAACTGTTCAGCTACAATAGCGTATCTCACCATGAAGAACAATCTTTCTTCGACAACTAACTGATCAGGAACCTTACTGGCGCGAGGGGTATTCTCCAATTCTTTTGCCAAATCTTTTACAACATCTTCTATCATGTTTATACACCTTTTTGTTTACATTTCTACAACCATCAACATGTCAGAAGAGAGTTCTAAATGAAGGTTTGGTTCAATTTTTTTTAAACCAAAAGGTTCAAAAAAGGAAAGGTTTAAATACTGCTTGGCATTCCTTTTCTCATGCCGATATCCATAACCCTGCCGATGCTAGAAAAGCCAGTATCTGTTAAAGACATGGCGTTTTCTGTTCTCCTGCGCCAATTTCCCTTATCTTTGATAAAAATATGCAATGAAGTAAACAAGCAATACAACCGATCAGTAACATTTCAAGCGGTTCGCAAAGCAGTTCTCCAGTTAGTTGAAGAGAACGTATTAGAAAAGGATGGCAAGGAATTTCTGATTAACAAAGACTGGATAATCGATGTGATAAAATTTGGCAATCGTCTTCAACAGCAATATTTTACTAAAAGCAAGAAAGGGAGCAGAGTTGATGTTGGGCAGAACATGGCTGTTTATACCCTCCAAAAATTAGTTGATCTTGATTATGTATGGAATGGCGTTATTCGAAAAGCGTTATCAGATCCAAAAGCTCCAAAAGTGATTACGTTTAAAGCAGAGCATTTTTGGTTTCTTATTGCAACCTTAGCTCAGGAAACTGAACTGATGAAAGAAATGATCAAAAAAGGGATTAAACTGTATTATGTTTGTTATGGAAATACCGATTTAGACAAGTGGACTGTTGATATGTATAACGCTATTGGTGTTCATGCCAGACTTATGCTTAAACCTAAAGAGTTCTCTTCTGGGTTAAACATTGGAACCTATGGAAATGTGCTTATCCAATCTCAGTATCCTCAAAAACTTGCCAAGAAGATTGATGCTTTTTTTCGCTCTTGTAGAAAACCTGAAGATGCTTCTCTAATAAATATCACTGATTTAGTGACTGAAAAATCTGAAATCCCTTTACAAGTGCTTCATGACTCTCTTGTTGTTGGAACAATGCGAGATGAGGTGCGACGGCAGTTTGCAAACCATTAAGCATATCCCTTCCTTCAATACCACTGTGGCCACCATCGTCAATGTTTTGATGATATTGGCGCTTCACTCCGCCAATCGCATACAAAAGACGTAAAGTATATAAATGAGCCTCACCTTTCTTTTAGCATGAAATACAGGATCATCATCACCATGGACGATGCCGGAATGTTTATCGCCGAATGCCCATCCCTTCCTGGCTGCATATCCCAGGGGGGATCTCGCACTGAAGCTGTTGAGAACATAAAAGATGCCATTTCTGGATATGTAGAAAGCCTCAAAAAGCATGATGAGCCCGTTCCTCCATCGATTGATGAGGAGGTCATTGAGGTTCATGCCTAAACTTCCAATTCTTTCTGGAATAGAGATCGTGAAAGCGCTGTCAAAAATAAAGTATCAGATTGACCACCAAACAGGCAGCCACATGATTTTGCGCAATACTGATGCCCCACAGTTAATTCCATAAAAAACTAACAAAACCGGCAGAGCCGGTATTGACAATTGCACGATTTATATAGATTGGTGCAATTCTCAATATTGGTAACTGTGTAGTAAATTGACATCCACCTACACAGTTACCAATAACGGGTTACGGCGCCACCACGCATCGATAGGAGGATCATATCCATTTTTTTGCTCCACACTGTTGAGGAGCAAAAAAATGGAATTGGTAAAAGGTCGCAATCGTGGTGGCGCGTGTGTCCCGTCACCCGCTGAGCAGAGCGAAGCCGGGTATTTTATTTTCTAATGGCACGTTCACGTCGCCCAAATCTGTGTTTTTTAGCCGAAAACTATCGTTTGACAACTAAAAACAAGGAAAGATTTTCTACAGAGCCCCTATTTACGAAAGCTTTATATAAAGAGCAATCACATTATCATTACAATGGTAATGGACACTATCCAGGTGCGACTAAGCCACGGGCTTGTTGAAAAAATCGACGGTTTCGTTGAGACGGGATTATATTCTAGCAGGTCAGATATTGTTCGAGATGCAGTGCGAAGGCTGGTGCTTGATAATCTTGTTGGCATCATTCCAGATACTGGCGATTCTGTAAGAGAGGTTAGAGAAATTCGAAAACGATTGTCTAAAGAAAAATTTGATCTGAACGAGATAAACAAATTATCAGAGTAACTGTTCTGGTTTGAAAACTTCAACATGGTTCCTTGCAAATTTTATCAATTCATTATCTCTAGTGATCAGTTTTGTGTTCAGCCTTTTTGAGATAAATACATGGAGATAATCATAAAAACTGAGCAGTCCATGGCGTTGTTCAGCTTCTCTTGCAAAAACATAATCATCATCTGATGTTTTTACTATATCAATAAACTCTGCTTCTTTGAAGAATTGTTGGACATCGCCCCATTTTTCTCCTAATTGGAAAGATAACTCTTTGAGCACAATGGTTGAAACAACAATCCTTCTATTTTCATGCTCAACCTGCTCAATAAATTCTTTTGCTAAGATCCAATACGGCACCTCTTTGGCAGGATTTCCTTCTTTCTTGAAAAGATTTATCCAGATGCAAGAATCAAGATAATATTCTTTCTCCATCAAATCTTAAAAATTCTTTGTTATTATAAATGTGATGCTATGAATGCCGAAATATTTTCGGAATCAATGGCGAAGGTCATACCAGATTAATCACACCTCCTCCTTCAGCACGACCGTCGCCACCATCGTCAATGTTTTGATGACATCCTTGTTCTCTTTTCTGAACCTGATGATGTAATCGTTGAAGTCAGCAACATCTTTGAACTTGAGCTTCAGCAGAAGATCGTACTCTCCGGTGATTCCAAACGCTTCTTTGATATGCTGCTGCTCGATGCTGCCCTTTCTGAGATATTCGGTCGGCTTGCCGGCGACGAGCATGAAGACGATGAAATTCTCTCCGACTGCGGCATTGTTGAGCTTGAGGGTGAATCTTTCGATCACGCCGTCCCTGATAAGGCGCTGGATCCTGTCATGGACAGTAGATGGGCGAAGCCGGAGGGATTTTGCAATGTCCCGGATAGGCTGGCGGGAATTATTTTTGAGCTTCTGCAGAATGTCGTGGTCTTTGTCGTCAAGTTTCATGATGCCTCCAGGAGGGGAAACACTTGCGCCAACAAGTGGTCATGGCATTTGGCGAATGTGCATGACCGCTTCCCTCAACCCAGCGGCGAATGGTATTTGTCCATGTAATATCCAACTTATATTTAAATATTTCTCTTTTTGTCCATAAAAAATAAGTTTTATTGTATATTTGTCCGGAAATAAAAAAAGAAAGTATATAAATGTCCGGTATTTCTTCTCACTATACATATCATGCCATCTGTTACCATAAATCATGAGGGGGGATGAACCATGGATCAGGGAACTCATTACGAAGTCAAAGATATGGCGCTTGCCCAGCAGGGCATGATGAACATCGAGCTGGCAGAACAGCACATGGCGGCCTTGCTGAACGTGAAAGAGCGCTTTGCCAGAGAACAGCCATTTGCCGGCATCAGGATCGGCCTTGCCCTGCATGTCACCAAAGAGACTGCTGTCCTCGTGCGGACGCTGCGCGCAGGCGGCGCAGAGGTTGCCATCACGGGCTGCAACCCCCTCTCAACCCAGGATGATGTCTCTGCGGCATTGGCAAAAGAAGGCGTCCATGTCTGGGCGTATAAGGGGGAGACAACCGAAGATTATTACCGCTACCTGAACAGCGTCATCGCGTTCAAGCCCCACATCACTATCGACGACGGCTGTGACTTGGTAAGTGAGATCCACAAGAAGCATCAGCACCTGATCCCTACTATCATTGCAGGATGTGAAGAGACAACAACCGGCATCATCCGGCTCCAGGCAATGGTCAAGGACAAAGCGCTGAAGTATCCTATGATCGCCGTCAATGACAACAAGACAAAGCACCTGCTTGACAATTATTACGGCACAGGCCAGTCCACACTTGATGGCATTCTCCGCGCGACTAATGTGCTGATCGCAGGAAAGAATGTGGTCATAGCAGGATACGGAAGCTGCGGCAAGGGTGTCGCGCTCCGCTCTAAAGGCCATGGTGCCAGCGTTATTGTTGTCGAGGTTGATCCCTTCCGCGCCCTGCAGGCGGCATATGATGGATTTTCTGTCATGCCCATGGCTCATGCTGCAGCGCTTGGCGATATCTTTATCACCGTGACGGGCAACAAGCACGTCATCCGGCCAGAACACATCAAGGCTATGAAGGACGGCGCCATCCTTGCCAACAGCGGCCACTTCGATCTGGAGATTGACATGAAAAGCCTTCGCTCCATCGCTGCTTCCACACGCCGTGTCAGGCCATCCCTTGATGAATATATCGTGAATGGCAAGAAAATATTTTTGTGCGGCGAAGGAAGGCTCGTGAATCTTGCGGCAGCAGAAGGCCATCCCTCAGAAGTCATGTCAACCTCCTTCTGCGGCCAGGCGCTCGCGTGCGAATACGCCGTGAAGCACAAAGGAAGCATGCCCGTGGATGTTATCCAGCTGCCAGAAGAGATTGACCAACGGATCTCCACAGCGCAGCTCAAGGCTATGGGCATTGTCATCGATCAGCTGACGCCGGAACAGAAGAAGTATATGGAAAGCTGGGAAGAGGGGACGTGAACCTGCTATCAAAAACAATATAAACCCTCCTTCATTTCTTTTTATTGGTGCTCCCATGCTTCGCGTTCCTATCGTTGACGGGCTCTCGTATGAGAAAGGCAAAGATGCCTTAGAGCGCCAGCTCCATCAGTGCTTTGTTTCTCCCTTCGGCCCCGGCGACCTTCCTGTCTCGCAGCAGAACGGAATAGTCCAAGCTGCCATCCTCCCCCATGGCCCGTACCCTCATGCAGGGCCGTGCGCGGCCTGGGGATTCAAGGAGCTGGCAGAAGCAGAACAGCCAGGCTGCTACCTTATCCTGAGCGTTGCCCACAAAGAGCCTCTGACCTGCACTACGGACAGCAATTTCATGACGCCGCTGGGCATTGCCGAAAATGATGATTCTCTTCGCGGCATCCTGGTCAGCCTCGGCGTGCCAAAGAATGATAACCTCCACAATGCAGAATTCGGCATTGAGGTTCAGCTCCCTTTCCTTCAATATCTTCTAAAGAGCAGGATAAACGCGCGGTTTGTCCCGTTGCTTATCGGCAATGATGATCCTGCAGAGCTTGCCAAGCTCCTCCAGCGGGCGATCGAGACGTATGGCAAGCGTGTCTGCATCATCGTCTCGTCGGACTTCACGCACTTCGGCAACCGCTACCAGTACACTCCCTTCCGATTCAACGTGCAGGACGAGATGTACCGCATGGACGCCCAGGCCATCAATGCCATAACCGTGATGGACACGGGAGGATTCTTATCGTACTGTGATTCCATCAAGAGCACGATCTGCGGAAAACAAGCTATCGCTGTGCTGCTGGAATATCTTGAGCTGGCCGGAAAGCCCTGTGAGTTCAAGCTGCTCCGGTACTATACGTCTGCAGACTTGACCGGTGATTACGAGCGGGGATCAGTTGGGTATGCGAGCGTGGTGGTGAGGTGATTCTTTTCACAAAGCCATGCCAACGCACAAGCTTTATTAACCTTTTCACATTCACCCGCGTATGGACTATAAACTTCTTCACGGCAATGTCAAGATTCCTGCTCTTGGCTTAGGAACCTGGCAGATCGGCGGCAGGCTCGAGGCTGATCACTCTTCTGATGAAGAAAGTATTCAAGCAATGAAGAAAGCGATAGGATTGGGGTATACCCTTATTGATACTGCGGAGCTATATGGTGCAGGCCATACTGAAGAGCTCGTCGGAAAAGCGATAAGCCATGTTGACCGTAAAAAGCTGTTTATTGTCAGCAAGGTCATGGCATTGCATCTTTCTTATAATGATGTAATAACAGCAGCGAAGAAAAGCTTAGAACGGCTTCAAACAGCATATTTTGATCTTTATCTTATTCATCTTCCAAATCCAGACATACCAATAAAAGAAACAATGATGGCGATGGATTATCTGGTTGAACAAGGGCTCACCAGATTTATCGGTGTCAGCAATTTTTCAGTCAAAGAGATGCAGGAAGCCCAGCGATGGTCAAAAAACAAGATTGTAGTGAACCAGATTCAGTATAGCCTGATATCCCGAAATAAATCGACGTATTGTGACTGCGTGAATATGGAATCTGAGATCATCCCTTATTGCCAGGAGAATGACATCATTATCATGGCTGATCGGCCGCTTCATAAGGGTGAACTGCTTGGCAAAAATCATCCTGTTATCAGCGAGCTTTGTAAAAAATATAAAAAGACAGCGTCTCAAATCGCTTTAAACTGGCTTATTTCTAAAAAGAATATTATTACCATCCCCAAATCAACAAATATAGAGCACTTAAAAGAAAATCTCGGTGCGATGAATTGGGAGCTTGATAAAGAAGATGCTGATCTTCTTGACACAACTGATTTTGAGGTGGCGTGAGGCTTATTTTACAAATTCGACATTGGGCAAGTCTTCAAATTTACTGTCGCCGGTGAGAAACAGCAAGGCATGTTGTTTCGCAAAAGCGTAACCGATGCAGTCTGCATAAGAAAGATCACGCTGCTTATACTTCTTTTTCAGCTCTAAAGCGCCGAAAAAAGTATGTTCATCTATCTCATGGACTGATGTGATAAGCTGATGATATGCCTCTCTTGCTTTCTCGGCTCCTAATTTTTGGAGGGCAGAATAAGCGATCTCTACTAAGTTGAACATCGTCAAGATGACGGTTTCCTCACTGAATCTTGCATAGCGCGGATTTCCATTCGTCAGCTCAATAATTGCATAACTGTCAAAGAAGTAGCCTACTGCCATCCCTTCCTCATCTCATCTTTTAGCTGTTGAGCTGGTTTTTTCCATTGGCCTGCAAGCATCCCAAAGAATTCTTTTGCTTTATGTTTCTTTTTGATGGTGATACAGATTTTTTCATTCTCCTCAATGTGCTCTTCTTCAACAATATCTTTTGGGATGATAACTCCTATAGAGTTTCCCCATTTCCGTGTTGTGCATTCGGCTTCTGTCATGGTTATACTTAGTTATACTTAGTTATATTTAAATGTTTTGCTTCGTAACTGAACCTTCTTCAACCGTTCATCCCATCCCCAGCATCTCCTTGACTTCCTCGCTCGGCTGCCATGGCGGCGAGAAGACGATCTCGATGGTGGGGGTGATCCCACGCTCGCCAAGCTTTTTTTTGAATTCTTCCACCATCTGAGGGCCGTAAGGGCACAGGGGAGAGGTGAAGGTCATCTTGATGCCCGCGCTCGTTCCATCATCACCAACGGCGATGTCATAGATCAGCCCGAGCGTCCAGATATCAATGCCCAATTCTGGATCCTGACAGGACTTCGCTGCTTCTACAACATCATCTTTCGTCGCCATCTTATGCTTCCACCGGAAGTTCGTACCCTCTTTCTTCGATCTCTGCGGCAAGCTCTTTTCCGCCGCTCCGAATTATTTTTCCGTCCTGAAGGATATGGATCTTATCCGGCACTACATAGTCCAGGATCCTGCGGTAGTGCGTGATGAGCACGATGGCACGGCCAGGCAATCTCATGGCGTTGATGCCCTGCGCGACGATCCTCAGCGCGTCAACGTCAAGGCCGGAATCAGTTTCGTCCAGGATCGCAAAGGCCGGCTGCAATACCATCATCTGCAGTATTTCTGTCCGCTTCTTCTCCCCGCCGGAGAATCCCTCATTAAGGTAGCGCTTGCTGAAGCTGCTGTCCATCTTGAGCTGCGCCATCTTCTCTTTCAGCATCTTGTGGAAGTCAACAACGGGTATCTTTTTTCCAGTGACGGCATTGTACGCCGTGCGGAGGAAATTGCTGACGGTGACGCCGCTGATCTCTGACGGGTACTGGAAGGACAAGAATAATCCGCGCTTGGCTCTCTCATTCGGCGGAAGCTTCGTGATGTCCTCGCCATCCACCACGATCTTTCCGCTTGTCACGTTATACTTTGGATGCCCCATAAGCGTACTGGCGAGCGTGCTCTTTCCTGAGCCATTCGGCCCCATGATGGCATGGACTTCGCCGGCGCAAACCGCAAGAGAGATTCCTTTCAGGATCTCTTTCCCGTTGATTTCAACATGGAGATCATTGATATCCATTCTTCTCTGTGTCATTGTCGTCATTTTCTGTATCATTGCCATCACTGTTTTTTCCTGTTATTCTCCGTGTACTGCTCCAGCCCTTTGTGCAGCGCTTTGAGCGAGAGCATGGCGCACTTCAGCCGTACGATGCCTATGCTGATGCCAAGCATGTCCAGCACGTCTTCTTTAGCCATGTCCTGCAATTCACTCACCGGCATGCCTTTGATCTTGTCCGTCAGCATCGATGCTGATGCCTGGCTGATGGCGCAGCCCTCTCCAAGGAACGAGGATTCTTCTACCCTGCTGCCGCTCAGCTTGACGAACAGCTCGATCCTGTCCCCGCATACAGGGTTGTGCTCCAGATGCTGGAACGAGCATGATTCCGGTTTTTCCTTATTGCGAGGATTGCGGTAATGGTCAAGGATATTCTCCCGATAGATCTCTTCCTCTTCGGAAAGGCTTCCTTCACTGATCTGCTCTTTCATTATCGGGGTGGTCATGGTCTTAGCTAAACATCTTTTGTGCTTTGTGTATCGCTGCAATGAGCAGGCCGATATCTTCTTTGGTATTGTACATGGACAGGCTTGCTCGCACGCTGCCGGCAATGCCGAGGACGCCCATAAGGGGCATGGCGCAGTGATGGCCGCCGCGCACGCATATCCCATCGCGATCAAGCAGCTGGGCAACGTCATGCGGGTGGATGCCGGCGATGGTGAAGGAAATAACTCCGCCACGGGCAGCAGCATCGGGCGGGCCGTACACGGTGATCCCCTCCATTTCCTGCAATCGATGAAGTGCATACGCAGTCAGTTCCTGTTCATATTCTGTTATGTTTTCCATCCCTATCTGCTGAAGATACTCCACTGCCTTGGCAAGCCCGATTGCTCCTGCCATGTTCGGTGTTCCTGCCTCAAACTTGTTTGGAGCGTCGGCAAAGGTGGAATCTTCAAAGCGCACTTCATGGATCATGTCCCCCCCGTACAGGAACGGTGGAAGCTTGGCGAGAAGCTCTTTCCTGCCGTACAGCACGCCGATGCCGGTGGGCCCGAACAGCTTGTGGCCGGAAAAGGCAAGGAAGTCGCAGCCGAGCTCCTTCACGTCTATCTTCATGTGCGGCACGCTCTGGGCAGCGTCAACAACAAGGAGGGCGCCATGCTCGTGCGCGAGGCTGGCAAGCTCCTGGACTGGATTGATCGTGCCGAGCACGTTGGACATATGCGTTACGGATACGATCTTGGTGGAATCGTCAATGCATTGCCGTGCGTGGCCCATGTCCAGCCGCCCATCGCCCGTTATCTTGATAAATCTCACTTCGATATCTTTCCCGTCCCTTTTGCTCTCTTTTGCAAGCTGCTGCCAAGGGACAAGATTAGAATGGTGCTCCATCTGGGTCAGCACGATATTGTCTCCTTTCTTGAGCTGTTTTGAGAGCGAGTACGCAAGAAGGTTCAGGGATTCTGTCGTTCCCTTGGTGAAGATGATCTCGTGCTGCTCGGCATTGATGAATCTGGCGATGATGAACCGCGCGTGCTCGTACGCCATGGTCGCCTTCTCGCTCAGCGCGTAGATGCCGCGATGGACATTGGCGTTGTACTCTTCATAATACTTCTTCAGCGCCTCGATGACCTGCCGCGGCTTTTGGGATGTTGCAGCGCTGTCAAGGTAGATCAACGGCTTGTTCTTGACGCGCGCCTGAAGGATTGGGAAGTCCTGCCGGATCCGCTCTCCGAACTCTTCATGCTTCTCATCTTTATGCTCGCCATCATGTTCTTGTGGCGAGTGGTGCTGGTGAGGCGGGTCGAGTATCATCATGCTAGCTGCTCCTGTATTTTTTCCATGATCCTCTGCCGTGTTTTCTCGTTGTTGATCTCCTGCACAAGGCTGCCGAGGAAGCCTTCAACGATCTGCTGTCTTGCCTCTTCTTCCGACAGCCCCCTGCTGGCCATATAAAAGAGTTTCTCTTCATCAACATACCCGATGCTGGTGGCGTGGCCGCACTTCACATCATTGTTCTCGATCTCCAGGATGGGAACAGCATCAGCCTTTGCTTCGCCGCCGATAAGAAGCGCTTCTTCTTTCTGGAATCCCTCGCAGCCCTTTGCATCGCTCTCCATCCGGATCAGGCCGCGGAAGGTGCTTCTTGCATCGCCTGTCAGCACACCCCGCGCGCGAAGGTCGGAGGTTGTTTGCGGCGCATGGTGGGTTGTCCCGGCATACAAGTCATATCGCTGCCCTGGCCCGCCGAAAAAGATGCTGCGGATCGTGCCGGATGCTTTCATTCCGTCGAGGCTGGTGCTTGTCTTGGATTGGGTGAAGGTGCCGCCAATACAGCAGTCTGTCCAGGTTATCGAGGCGCCTGCCCCTGCTTTAGCGTTCTTGGAGGAGAAGTGATATCCTCCCTCTGCCATATCCTGCACCGAGGTGTAATGGACTGAAGCGTTGTCCTTTGCGATGATGGTGATGGCCTGATTCCGCAGCCGCTGCCTGCTATCATTTGGTGTGCTAGAATAGTCAATGATTGCGGCTTCGCTGCCTTCTTCAGCAAGAACAAGCACGTGGTCGACTCTCGCGCTTGCGTTCTGATACAGGTTAAGGATTGTCGGCTGATCTGATTTTATGCCATGAGGGATGTGGATGACCAGCCCGCTGTTCAGGAAGGCTGCATGATGCGCGCGGAGCTTGGTATCCTGCTCTTTAGCGCCGGCATGGCTGCCAGCCAGCGCGCTCTTGAGCTCTTCGCCATGTGTTTTCCATGCCTGCTGCAGCGGAATGACCGTGATGCGATGGTCTGCTTGGACACCAACATCGTCCTGCTGTTCTGCAGGATCCAACTCCTCCAGATTGATCATGGAGACATCAACCAGAATTCCAAGCCCGTACTTGAAGGAGGGCATGGGAAGGCTGTTGAACCTGCTGTGAGCGTCTCTTCGCTGCTCGGTGAGCCATTCCGGCTCTTCTCCAAGCGTTCTGCCCTGCAGAATCTCACTTTGTTGGTTTGCTGCCATAGAACTCCTGCTGCCTTATCCGATGCAGCCCTCCATCTCCAGCTCGATGAGCTTGTTCAGCTCAACAGCGTATTCTAACGGAAGCTGCTTGACGATGGGCTCGATGAATCCGCTGACGACCATCCGCGTCGCTTCTTCCTCCGACAGGCCGCGGCTCATGAGGTAGAATATCTCTTCTTCGCCGATCTTTCCCACCGTTGCCTCATGGGCGATGTCAACTTTGTTGGAATCGATCTTCATGAACGGGTAGGTGTTGGAGACTGATCTTTCGTCGATCAGCAGCGCGTCGCACTGCACGCTGCAGGTGGCGTTCTTTGCTTTCGGCGTGACTTTGACATAGCCCCGGTAGGACGTGATGCCGCCGCCCTTGCTGATGCTCTTCGCCTTGATGAACGAGCTGGTGTTTGGCGCGACGTGGATGACCTTGCTGCCAGTGTCCTGGTTCTGCCCTTCTCCGGCAAAAGCAATGCCAAGGCTGTCGGATCGTGCTCCGTCTTCGAGAAGCACGCTGCAGGGGTAAAGCATCGTGGTGCCGCTGTTATGGACTATCAATCCGTTTGCAATAAAATTATGGTATTTTTCTACTTCAATATCAAATGTCGGCTTTATGCCAATTTCAATTATTTTCTCTATTCTTGAAAACCCTATCTCTTCATTTGTCTTACTCTTAAAATTTAATGAAGCTGAAGAAGAGAAACTTCTTCTCGTGTTTATCTTGTCTATCTTTTCTTTCTTTTTTCTTGACTTTGTTGGCAATTCCTTTATTTTTTTCCCATTAAACAGAACCCTCCAACTTCCTTTAGCTTTGCATTTTTTTCCAAGAATTTTGACTTCTCCTGCTTCTGAATGCTTGAATATTCTTGAAACACTAAAACCAACACTGATACCTAACAGTTTTGTATCCTGCAAGAGTTCTTTGTTTATGCTCGTAAAAGCGATAGAATAGGTGGCAGCGTGTCCATCAGAATCAAAATACCCTGCCAAGAAAGCTAATATCTGGCTTTCTGGCAAGCCAAAAATCCAGTTTGGGATTCTTTTCGTATCCGCTTTTCCTCCAAACCCGATATCTATGAAAAGGCAACAGATGGCTCTCGAATTTAGTTCGATACACCTCTTTTCTTTATCGTTTACTTCGCAGTTAAACAGAGTTTTTATGGTCTTACAGAGGAGGTCTCTAAAGTCTTCTTTTTGGTGTGTTGCTATATTAACCTTGTTACTCTTTAAACTAATATGGCCATCACCCATCAGTAAGCCGGCTATCCACATAAACTCATCGCTTGTCCTGTTTGGGATTGTTATTCTTTCATTGTAAAGATGGGATGTATCCATCTTGAATCTAGCGTATTGATTGCCACTCTCAATTGTATTCCCTATTTTTACTTTTGGCAGTTGATACGGCTGTCCTTCTATCGGTAATTTCTTTGCAACTGCGATCATATCCCCTTCTTTTAGCGTCTCTACTGGTTTCCATTCCGCGTGAAAAAAAGCTTTTTTGTGAGATTCTTTGTTCTTTGTTCTTGTCAATGCTAAGAAAGGGTGGTTTGCTGTCGCTTCTATTTCCCTGCCTCCAGCTTCTAACCGATACACCTTTTTATATCCGCTAAACATTTTTGTCATTACCCTTGATTTTTTTATTCTATTCGTTTTTTCATCAAGAACATACACATACTCGCCAGGTTTTATGTCTTTTATGTCTTGTGGGCCACTGTGGTTGGTGAACACTTTCGTGTCACCCGTTAGACAGCCCAGATTCGCGTTTATCCATTCCACGGTGGCGTTCCGATACACCAGTGCGCGCTTCGTGTTGAGATTGAAAGTGTTCTTGCTCCAGTTTTCGACGCTGCTGTACCGCATGCGCGCCCCTTCCATGACGTGCAGTTCGACGCAGCCGGCGTGAAGCGCGCTTTCATTGAACTGGGGGGCGCTGCAGCCTTCGATATAGTGGAGCTCGCTGTTCTTGTCCACGATGATGAGCGTGTGCTCGAATTGGCCGCCCATCTGCGCGTTCATCCGGAAATATGCTTGGAGGGGAAGGTCCACCTTGGTGTTCGGCGGAACGTAAATAAAAGTTCCACCACTCCAGACAGCAGCATGGAGCATGACAAACTTGTGGTCATTGATCGGCACGCAGCTGGACATGAAATATTTTTTCACCAGCTCTGGATATTTCTGGACCGCGACATCCATGTTTTCGAAGATGACGCCCTTGTCTTCCCA
>JACPCA010000037.1 GCA_016180035.1 Candidatus Woesearchaeota archaeon | reverse complement strand
CAAAGCAGAAAATCATTCTCCTGTATGTCCATGATCTTCAGGAAAACCATAGCGTCAGCAGGATCGTTGCCATGCTTTCACGTTCTATTCGCTGCGCGCCAACAACGCTGTGGACAAATCTGCGGCAGCTGAAGCGAGCCAGAATTCTGCAGTATGGGGATGCCACTCATAAAGGCCTTCCCGTGCAACTTACAGCTATTGGTAAATTGATTGCTTCTCATCTAAAAAATAAAAAAACAACGGAGGAACATCATGACAACCTACAAAGATGAACATATTGAAATTATGCCTTACGCCCAGCCGCAATGGCTTTGGGATATCGGAATCCGCCCCGGCGCAACACTAGTAATGTCAGGAGCGATACAAGTGCCAAGAGGCTTAACAGCGCCAGGTGATCAGCTGGCGTTAGCCTATATTCCGGCAGACGCCAGAGAACTTCGACAAAGATCAAGCCTTGCTGATACTTCCATAAAAGAAAGTTATGCCTGCATGGCTGCCCTGAACCGGGGCATACCGCAATGGGCCATGGCACAGATTGTTCCAGCCATCAGCGGTGATCCTGACGGGCCGCGAAAGCTGGTAGAACAGGCAACAGCCAGTGATTTGGAACGTATCGCTAGAACAGTTCTGCCTCCCCATCCTGCTCCGAGAGCAAGAGTTCCATCTTGGCAAGAGTACCCTGAGTCGTGGGAGGTATGGTGATGCTTTCATCTGCCAACGTTACCAGCACGAAAGAATATACAAAACTTTGGAGCTGTCTTTAAACGGATACGATAGAAAATAATGGAGGAACGAACATGAAAACTTATCCGTACAAAAACGTGATGATTATTCCCCAATTTTATGGTGGAACGCGTCTTCCTTATGACCCTACTTGCCCGAGCACTGAAGGCCGTTGGACAATAAGCCAGTTTTGTAAACCAATGATATCCCGGGCAAGAGTTGCTTGTCGAATTGATGACAGTAGACTAACAGTCACTATTGGGACACCTACCGGCACCATATGTACACTGGCATTGGCGTATATTTATGCACAGCAAAAAGAGGAAGGAATACGCACGTATTGGAATTGGCAGGGTCGTCCAACAGAACACGTTTCTCATGATCCGGAAACCAAGGATGATTACGCCTGCCTTGCACTCATTAATGCGGATGAATGGCCTGCCATGGATTTAGCCCAACTTGTTCCATGTGTTGGCGAGGATAAAAGTGTTCTTGAGAATATGGTAATTCAAGCAACGGTGCAAGACCTTGAAGAGATTACCAGGATAGTAAAGGATAATCCTCAGAAACGTGACAGAGGCTATACGGTATCCGTATAACTATTTGAAATTTGGCAGGTGTCTCATCGCGCAGGTATTCCTTCTTCCTTTTCTTTTTTCTCTGCTGCTTCCCAACACAGCGAATTGTTGAGGTCAATAATTTTCTGGACTGTGGAATTTGATGTATTTATTTTATACAAAGTTACCCCGCTTAGTGTTCTTGTTGAAATGACAATGGCCTCCCTCTCTAATTTCGGCCATAGTTTCTTCAGTGTTTGAAAATTGATGTTTGCGTGCTTAGCTATCTCTGTGATTTGATAGTCAAAGTCTCTTGAATACATCAAAAAGTCAAGTATTCGAATAAGAGGGTAATCCCCAAAGGTTCGTATAAAGATGGAATCTTTTTCCATAACAGGTACTAAACAGCACTTATTTATATATTTTTCGTTGTTACCAATGATGTTTTTTGTAATTGAAAATTTTTAGAGAAGCTTTTTATAACGGTATCTTTAGAGCAAACAGATGGAACAAGAGCAATTAAAAGGCTTCATCGTCAAAAAATTGTTTCATCATGGGTATATAGGTGGAAGGCATACCGACATAGAAAACTTGAAAAAAGGCTTGCCAAGCCATGTCAAGGGAGATACGAAAGAAGCAGCGAAAGAGCTCATCAAAGAAGAAATTCTTGTTTTGAAGCCAGCCTCTTACGGTTTGCATGTATCTTTAAACCCTCACAAGCGAGAAGAAATCCAAAAATATCTGGCAATAAAGAATTGATTATCATAACAGGGGCGGAAGGGAAATGAAAACTTGCATGATCTGCGAAAAAGGGACATTGGCTGCTGTAGAAGATATTATTCTTGATGTCAGCGGGTATGTCTTTATTGCCAAAGGAGAGCGCTGTGGTCAATGCCATGAAGAAATCCCTTATGAAGACGAAACGAGGAGGATGATTAATGCTGCGAAAAAGCTTGGTGTTTGGCCGGAACCATTAAAGTTGTATCGCCATCTTTCAAGAAGCAGCGGCGGCCTTATCCTTAGGATTCCCAGCGATATCGAACGCCAGCTGGAACTTGATGAGCATGGAGAGATCGCCATATCAAAAGTGGGGAATAAGATTATTATTGAGACAGAAGGTTAAGAATCTGCTAAACGTGCCTACATTTGGACAGAGCAGCCAAAAAGAGAAAAAAAGATAAACAAGAAAAAGAACAAAAAAGAGAATAAAAAAATTAATGATATGATTAATAATACGTTGTCTGTTCAGCAGCAGGCTGTTCGCTGCCTTCGTCGTCCTTCTTCTTAGCCTTCATGACAGCAATCACGACGCCAAGGATGACGAGGAGGACGATCAGCACGACAAGGCCGACTTCAAGGCCGCGCTTGACACTGGACCAGTCTGCATCGCTTGCTCCGACAACATTCACGCTGAGAGGAACCGACTGCAGGCTCTTGTCGCCGGACTTGATCTCCACGGAAAACGTGTGGGTTCCAAGGGTTGCATCACTCCTCATTGTCAGGTAGATGTACACTGTCTTTGTCTCGCTGGGATTGACAACCACGACATTGCTTGGGCTGACCTGGACAGAGCCAAAGGCTTCAACGCCGCCGACAGCGATGGTGTAGGTCTTGCTGGTCTTTCCTTCGTTGGTCAACGTGACCGGGTAGACAGCTCCCTTGTCTGCGCCTTGCGCAGCGTCCTGAGTTTCAGGGCCGATGGTGACAATCGTCTTGCCGCCTTCTTTGCCTGCGCCAGACTCTTCATCATCTGAAGGCATGGTGCCGGCAAGAACTTGGATCTGGTGGACTTGCTTGGCGTCTTTAGCGCGCTCGTCAAAGTCAACCGTGACGACAACATCGTACACGCCAGGCTTTGCGTCAGCTGGTATCCTCATATACAGCTCTTCGCTGGAAACTTCATCATCTACTTCCACTTCGTCAATATAGTCAGTGGCAGCGACGTTCAGGTCTGGGATCTCAACAGTGACACGGACATTATCTTCGTCCTCTTCACCGAGATTCTCGAGCCGGACAACGGTGAGCAATGCCCTTCCTGCCTGGACCTGGCTGTTCGGGGAAAAGAACACATCCCGGACCACAATAGCGTTGGAAGGGTTTTCAACAACAAAGTTGTAGTTGTAAGCTTTAAGCGCTCCATCACGGTCAGCAAGGAGGATGCGGAGCTTGTAATGTCCGCTTTTGTCTGTTTCCATGATTTCCGGAAGCTTGAGCTTCAGCTTGATGGTGTCGAGTGTTCCTGCATCGAGGTCACGGATATTTTCAGCATAATCAGAAAGGATGAAATCGTCATCTCCGCTGATCCATGCCTGGATTCCGAGATCGCTGGTGTCTTGGACAGCCATGATCTTGACTTTGATGTCAAGCTCTTCGCCGCGCTCGACCTTTTCACGGATCGTTGCGCCGTTTGGAACTTCATCATCATTGATCTTGACCCAGAGCACATTGACTGGCAGCTCACTGCCTTCGTTTCTGGCGTCCTCGTTGAAATTATCCGGAAGCGCCATATCTGGAACATCTTCCCGGTCTCCTTCAATCTCTGTCGCATGGACTGCGCTGGCAAAGGTCAAGGATAGCACCAACAGGACAAGGCATGTGCTTACGATCCTCAATAGCTGTTCTTTCATCATGGTTTTTCCCCTCCATAGTATCAAAATTTCCTTGCGCCGTGCATTGCACAACGCAGGGTGTATCGGTACAATACCATCGGTATCATACCGTGAGACGGACGTGAGACAGTCACCCGAGCCAGATTAAATAAAACTTGGCCCGCCCCCGGATATAGTTACTCTTGACGAGGAATCATCAATACTATATAAGCCTTTCTATTTATTTAGCATTATACAGTAGTTACTTTTTTATTGTTTGGGTGGAGTATAGGGTTGTTTAAATCATTTACCTTCCCTTAAGTTCTGCTTCTTTTCTTTGCCAGTCTCTGATGATTCCTGAGACATGATGCGGAGAGTAGAGTACCGTAAACACTCCTGTACTTGACACGATGGACGTCATCATTGCTGACCGTCACTCGGACTGAAACCTCGCCAGGCAAAGCATCAGCAGGAATGTCAACACTGACAAACTTCGTGACCTTCTCATTCTGTTGCAGGTCAAACGGCCCGAGCACGCGGCGCACTCCAAGATCATCGATGGATAAAGAGATATGAAGGCCGTCAAAGTCCACAGGCGCTTCATTGTCCAGAGTGATCGCGAGCAAGACATCATCCCCAATCGCTGCCTCGTCAAATCCAGGGCTTCCAAGAAGCCGGATCATGGATATCCGAAGATCCCGGTGCGGGTCAATAACAAGGAACGGCTCGTCAACAGTAATATGAACCTGAACCGTGGTAGCGTCGCCATCGGCATTCGTGACGATCAACGTCACCACATACGTTCCTGGCGCCGTAAACACATGGCTGACATCCTCCTCACCGCTATGGGCTGTTCCGTCTCCGAAATCCCAATCAAAGGTAAACGGGCTGTCTCCCGTCACATCGACAGCGAAATCAACCGTGAGCGGCGCTTCGCCAGCAGTATCAGAGACGAACAGGTCAACATCAGGGAACGACACTGCTGCCGGGCCTCCCGCTGTATCAACCGCGAATATTCTCGCCGCCCCATCAGCAAACTGTCCTGCGCTGTCCGTACAGCGGACAGTCCACATATACTGGCGGTCAGAAAGGCCTTCAACAAGGAAGGTATTGGCTACTGGCCCTGCCCCTCCTGCCGTCATGCTTGTTGCCGTCATGGAATCAACAAT
>JACPCA010000036.1 GCA_016180035.1 Candidatus Woesearchaeota archaeon | reverse complement strand
TGATGGCATGCGCGTCGTTATCGAGCTCAAGAAGGATGCCAATACCCAAGTTGTGCTTAATCAGCTCTATACGTTCACCAGGATGACGCAGACCTTCGGCATGAATATGCTCGCCCTTGTCAACAACGAGCCGAAACTGCTGAACCTGAAAGAAGTGATCCAGCAGTACATCTCTCACCGGCAGGCCGTTGTCCGGCGCAGGACCGCCTACGAGCTCAAAAAGGCAGAAGAAAAAGCCCACATCCTTGAGGGGCTGATTGTTGCGCTCAACCACATCGACGAGGTTGTCCAGAAGATCAAGAAGTCAGCAACAGTAGAAGCAGCGAGAGATATGCTGATGCATGACTATTCTCTTTCCGAGCTTCAGGCAAAATCCATCTTGGAGATGCGCCTCCAGAAGCTTTCCTCTCTCGAACAGGCAAAGATCAGGGAGGAGCACCAGCAGCTGCTCCAGCTTATCCGTGACCTCAAGGAGATTCTTGCATCAGAGGCCTGCATCCTCGCCATCATCCGAAAAGAGCTCCTGGAACTTCGGGAAACCTACGGCGACAGCCGCAAGACAGTCATTGAAGATGCTGGAGAAGAAGAGCTGGTCACTGAAGACCTTATCAAAGACGAGCAGGTCGCCGTCACCATCACCAGCTCCGGGTACATCAAGCGCCTCCCTCTTGACACCTATCGGCAGCAGGGCAGGGGCGGCATGGGCGTGAAAGGCGCCGGCGTGAAGGACGAGGATGCCATCGCGCACCTGTTCACGGCCTCAACACATTCTTCCCTCCTGTTCTTCACAAACAAGGGAAGAGTGCACTGGCAGAAAGTCTATCAGATCCCTGAAGCGTCACGCCAGGCAAAAGGCAGGGCCATCGTCAACCTTATCCAGCTTGACGCAGGAGAAAAGCTGAACGCTGTTGTTCCTATCACATCATTCGATCCCGCAAAATATCTCTTGTTTGCCACGAAGAACGGCGTCGTGAAGAAGACCAGCCTTGAAGACTATTCCCGCCCGCGGCAAGGCGGCATCATTGCGGTGACGCTCGATGAAGGGGACGAGCTGGTCAACGTGCTGGTGACCGACGGCAAGCAGCAGGTCATCCTCGCCAGCAGGAATGGCATGGCTGTCCGATTCGATGAGAGCGACGTCAGGCCTGTCGGCCGCGCTTCGCGGGGCGTCCGCGGCATCACGCTCAAGGAAGATGACATCGTCATCGCCATGGTCCTCGGCGATGACACCAAGACACTCTTGACCATGACCGAAAACGGGTTTGGCAAGCGGTCGCCAGTCAGCGACTACCGCCTCATCAGCCGCGGCGGATCCGGCGTCATCAACATCCAGTGCAGCGACCGCAATGGCAAAGTGGTTTCTGTCTGCTCCGTCACGGATGACGATGAGGCCATGCTTGTCAGCCAGAACGGCATCATCATCCGCACCAGCTGCGCCGGCATCTCCTGCATCGGCAGGAACACGCAGGGCGTGCGCGTCATGAAGCTCCACGATGGCGATAAGGTGGTGGCGGCGACGAGAGTGGTCGGCGAAAAACAGGACGTTGTCTAATCGAGGTGAACATCATGCCTATGAGCAAAAAAGACTTGGAAAAAAGACAGAAGGAATGGAAGCAGGAATTAGCAGCCCTTGAAGCGAAATGCCAGGGCGGCTCTGGAACAAAAGAAGACTACATCCAACTGACGAAGATGAGGAAGAAGCTGCAGTAAGTTGCCTCAATGCAACCAGTCATCCACCCGGCATGCATCGTACACCACGCCGACGAGCTGTTGTATCTGCTCGATATGGCTTGGGGGGTAGTTCGTGCATTTTTGAAGGTGGTCAATTCTTTCTTGGATTGTTCTAAAGTCTGAAGCAAGAGGGGAGCTGTCCATGGAAAGAACATGGCCCTGTCTTGAGTTTGGCATGGCGATAAGTTCTGTTCCGCCATATCGGATCAGGCCTGGCTGAAGAACCAATCCGGCGTAGGATCGTACTGTTTCGCAAACGGCTGGAGTACAGCTGTCGCAGAATTCTCCTTTGCTCATCAATAGGACACCCTGCACGCTTGGGGTAACAGTTCCGGCAAGGTGGAGAAGCGCGAGCCTGACAGCATCATTTTTTATAAATCCATCACATTGTTCTACAAGATACACTTCTGTTGCTTCATCAAATGGCAGTTCTCTTCCATGGTATGCGCCCGTAAGTATGGCAGGTATTGCTCCTTTTTGTATCCTCTTCGGGGGAAGCTTATTGGTATTGGTGAGCGCGGATGACAAAACACGGTATCCCCTGAAGTACGGCTCCTGCTGTTGGAATAGGTGAAGCGCTTTTTTTCCCATCATAGCAAGGTCGTGTTCCACTTGTTGCTGAATCGGAAGATCAACAACTTGGGGGAATGCTGAAACAATGCGGTTAACGACATCTTCAACCCGTTTGTGGTTCTCTCCAAGGGCTGCGACATGGAGCGTGGTGTACCCTGCAAGAGGTGGGTTTGATGAAAGATCATAAAAGGTATCGCTAAAAATGGGGGTGTTGGAATAGGTAACTACAACATCCATGAATCCTGCAGGCGTCGGAACGAGGGCTCTTCTGGCATGAACATGGCCGTGATTTGGTGTACTCCACGGAAAAAATCCTGCTGTTCCAACTTCTGTACAGCCCTGAAGAAGGCTGTCGATAGATAATCCTGCCTGTGTTGCGACGTAGGCTCCATGAAGCAGCAAGCTGTCGTCCCGAACCTGAATCATTGCCATAATCTGTGCGAAGTTGAGGCTTTATTTAACAGTAACGGTTGTCCAAACTAACCCCAAACCAACCCCAACCCAACAAAAATAACCACCATTGCGTGACGAAACTACCGTAAGGTTTATAAACAGCCCGCTGCCAGCTTGAGGATGGGAAAAGTAATACCTCTTCGAGTACCGAGCCAGCCTGAGTGGCTCGTCAGCGAATCAGATACAATTTCCAGAGCCGACCCTATTCTGCCTATCAATATCCCTTCCCCAACCAGGCATCTCCCTGCACCGCTCGATCCGTGGAATGGCCTTGCAGAATTAGGACATGGTATTACTGCGACGGACCGTGATGTCGAGCGCATGATGGAAGAGCTTAGCGTGCAGGCAACACAAAGCCTTTTTGACGAAGCAAATGATGTTCCTCCGTATGCTGTTCAAGCCATGCTTGGCCTGCAATCCCTGAGCAAGAGCCTGCCGTCAAACAGGACTGCGTTCTATTCTGCTGCGGCAGACATGCTCAAGCTGGACATGGGGGCATTGTTTGTCCTTGTTGATGTCTCTCATGGCACTATCCCGCCAAGCATATTCTGGAACAAATACCGCTGCACCACGCTGGTAGAAGCCTTTGGCAGCCCTGAAGATGAAACGTTTTTTCGCCAGGCGAGAGAAGAAGGCAACTTCATTTTTCGCGAAGGTGATCAGGCGAGGCGAGTTCTTCCTTACAGCGGAAGGGAACTGAGCCTGCTGGAAGGCCGCGTCGGACGAGACCGTGCGCTTCGCATGGGCAAGTTCAAATATCCGATAACCTACAAGCCGAATGGCCATGAATATCCTGTCGGGTCCATTTCAGTCCACGGCTTTCCGGCTGGAGGTCTTGCCACGACGACGAACCTTACTGCTATTGCCGGCACGATCGATTCAATCCTTCAGGGCGACCTGAAGCTTCTGAACATGGCGGCTGTTGCAGAGATAGAGGCACGAAACAAGTATCAGCGCTGAGAACAATCTACCGGTGAAGCCAACCGTAGCCTGTATCTTCTCATCCTGTCATTTCAACCCTTTCAGATTCAGTACGGGCTGGTATGCCTTGGTAAATTCTCGCTGGATCCTGCCAAATGCTACCTTGCACTCTTCCGTAAACATCTTCGCCGTAAAATATTGATGGAGCTCGATGTACTTCTTGAGGTAGGTCATCTGCTGCACCAGCGCTTCAGCCATGGGCTGGTGAAGGCGGAGCTTGGCAAGGGACGTCGTGTACTTTTCCAGGATATCTTGAGAACAATTGCTCTTCTGCTTCATGACCTCGACAAGGGTGGTGTATTCGTCAAGAACAGGAGACACGGCAAGCGTAAATGACCGGTACTCTTTTTTGAGCGAGTACAGGAGATGCAGCATGGTGCGGTCTACCATCATCGAGCCAGCATGCTCATGGTCGCGGACAACCTCTACCACATGAAGCCATTCCTCTTCCGGCAGCTTGTCTGCCTTCTGGAGGTTCCGGCCCAGAAAGCGAAGCCGAGTATGCAGGAGTTTCTTCATGTGACTTTTATGGCAGGGTGGTTATATAAAGATTGTGAAATATTAGTATAAGACATAAATAACGCATAATTTATATATTAGTTGTACTTTCTTGTTTGTATGATAAACTTACAAACAAGGGAGCTTGTCCTTAGGTGGATA
>JACPCA010000027.1 GCA_016180035.1 Candidatus Woesearchaeota archaeon | reverse complement strand
TGCTGTCCATCCTGATGTATCGTCAGGAGCGGGAAGCCTGGCTGGCCTGTCCAGCTGCGTGCTATCTCCGTGACGTTCTTTCCCGACGCTTCCGAGAGCGCCGCCCACAAGTCATCTCCTGTCGTGTTGCCGTACTGGTGGCGCGTGAGATACGCATGAAGCCCGTTTCGGAAGGCATCGCTGCCGATGAAGCGCTCAATCATGCGCAGCACCATGCCGCCTTTCGTGTAGCTGATCGCGTCAAACACCTCATCAACTTCGTATGGGGCGCGGACATCAACATCAATCGGGTGCGTCGTGCTCATGTCATCCAGCTGGAACGCGCCGCCTGCAGCACGAGCAAGGAAGGCTGCCCACGGATCCAGCTCTGGATAGTGCTCCTCTACTGCCTTGTATGCCATCATGTCCGCGAAGCTCTCGTTCAGCCACAGGCCATTCCACCATTCCATCGTCACGAGATTGCCAAACCATTGATGGACCAGCTCATGGGACAGCGTGATCGCGATCCGCTGCTTCTCCCGAAGCGAGGCAGTCTTCTCGTCGCACAGCAGGGCATCTTCCCGGAAGGTGATGGCTCCCCAGTTTTCCATCGCTCCGGAGGTGAAGTCGGGGACCGCAATGAAGTCCAGCTTCTTGAGCGGGTAGGGGATGCCAAAATATGTTTCGTAGTAGGACAAGAACTTTTTTGCAGCGCTCATGGCGAACCTGCCCTGTTGTTTCTTGCCAGGCATGGTAACGATCCGGACAGCAGTATTACCAGCCTTGTCTTCAAGATACTCAAACTCGCCGACGCCGATGTATAGCAGATAAGTGGACATCTTTAGCGTCGTGGCAAAGGTTACTGTCTTCCTGCCATCGCCATGCCTTGTCTCGTGTACTGGCTCGGTGTTGGAAAGCGCCTCATGCCGGTCATCCAGTGTCACGGAAACATCAAACGTCGCTTTGGCAGATGGATGGTCAAGGCAGGGGAATGCCTCGCGCGCGTCAGCAGGCTCGAACTGCGTCGAGGCCATGATCGCAGGCTTGCCATCCCTTCCGGTATACATGCTCTTGTACAATCCCTTGCCAGAGCCGAGCTTGCCGGAGAAGTCAAACGAGAGCTTTACTGTCAATCCTTTCTTGACGAGCTGCCCAAGCTCCAGCGTGATGGTTTCATTATCCGGAGAAGGGTCATACCGAATCGCGCTGGCAGGGATGGGAGTTGTTTTTCCATCATAGCCCAGCTGTGCATTGCGGATCTCTAATCCCTTCCCGTTCAGGACGATCCGGGAAATCGGCTCCAGCGCCTGCAGCGTTATCGTTTCCGAGCCGCGAAACCAATTCTCGCTGCCCATCGCAAGATCAGGCTCCACATGAAGCTTGTAGTTCGTCGGCGTGATGCTTGAATCGAGATACGGGGGCATGGTTTGGCAGAAGAGAGGTGTTCCTTTTAAAGTTTCTGCTTCGCTGTATGTGCATAGCATCCTAAGGTCGAAACTCCAACCATGTTTGCCTTCGGGCGCGTTGCGGGGGGACGCCCCATCCGGGGACGCAGCGCCCTCAGGCTCACGTCGAGAGTTTCGAAGATGCTATGCACATACGCTTCGCTTGGGCTGTGTAGAAAATGTCGTTCAGATTTGGGGCCCCGCCGCGGTTTTCTTCAAAAACTTTATTTTTTCCCCACCCTGCCCGGGCGAGGTGGGGAAAAAATAAACTTAAACAGATAGTTTAAGCGCGGCGGCATCCCGGATAGGATAATCTGTTCTACAAAGCCGTTCCTTTTTGCTCTGTTTATGATCTTCCAATGGCCGGCGCTGTTGCGTCGTACTACGATACCTCGACCCTGCTTGGTGCGTGGAGCGGCCCTGCAGCGTCGTAGATATACTTGATGGTTTGCTGGGGAGACTGGATACGAAGCATATTGCCCGAGTAGTCATAAGTGTAATCGTACGAATAGACCGGTGTTGCTGGCACGGTGCCGATCTTCTCTTCGGCGTGCGTGAGGCGGTGCAGGCCGTCGTAGCGCATGGTTTTTATCCTGTTGCTGACGCTGTCGGTGATGCTGTTGACATTGCCGACAGGGTCGTAACTATACGTGTCATATTGGTAATCACCCTGCTCTTCCCATTCAGGATTTCCTGTCACCAAACGAGTCATGCGATTGGTTGCAGGGTCATGCATCATGGCGCTGGCAAGGCCGTTCTGGTAATACCTGCCATTCACTGACCCTTCACCCGTGTACGTCACCCAATCTAAAAATCCTGAAATATTTTTAATCAACCCTCCGTCACCATACAGGTAGGTAACATTCTTCGTAGGGTATGCCTCTTTTGTTACTCGGTCCAGCGCATCATAGCTATATGCTACTGTTGCTATCGTTCCATCATCGTACTGATACGTTTTTGACGTTTGCCGAAGGCGATTATCGTATGAATAGCTCGTTGTCAGTTGAGGAGTTTTCACGCTGGAAAGCGTCCCATTTCTTCCAGCATCGTATGCATATTCAACAGTTTCATTTGCTGCCCTTTTCATAGTGACCCTGTTGAGGGGGTCATACGTGAACAGGATAACAGTTCCTTTTGCATCTGTCTGATTGGCTAGGTTTCCGGCAGCGTCGTACTCATATCTCCAAGCCCCAACATCAGGGTCAGCCATTGTCTTCTTTCTTCCAAGGCCGTCATATGTGTAAGTGATATTGTTTCCACCATGGTCGATAATTGATATCAGGTTTCCTGTTGCATCATATGAATATCTTGTCGTATACACAGATCCGTTATTGTATTCCCTGATGGTGATGATGTTCTTATGGCCATCAAGGGTATATTCTTCTTTGTTGCCGTTCTCATCAAGAACAGTGACAACACTTCTGTTCTGAATCCTTTTCTTCACTGTTTCATCAGGATTGCGCTGTTCTATCAATTCTCCTGCAGGAGAATATGAAAATATGGTATCATAAGCAAGTTCATACGAAGATGCCGGCGTGTACATCCCAGAAATCGGCTGGGTGACCATGTTTAGCTGCTTTCTGATCAGCCCATTACTGTTGTAGAAGAAATTGCCGACCCGTTCCATCTCGTCCTCCGCTTCAGTCCTTGTCTGAACGGCTTTCCCAAAGCCGTCATAGAAAAAAGAGGTGGCAAGAACGCTGCTGGTGCCAGACACTTCTCTTTCTCTTTGGAGAACTCCTGATGGTGCTGTTCCTGATAAGGAATAGGAGTACTCTTTTGTCGGCAGAGGCGTGCTGTCATACGGGCGTATCTCTTTTATCGTTCTTCCAAACACATCATACTCGTAGCTTGTGACGGCACCGTTAGCATCTGTTTTGGACAGGGGGTTTCCTGTTCCAGGGTCAAAGCGGGAATAAACGGACTGGCCGAGTGCGTTTCTTTCTTGAGCAGCAAACACGTTCGTCGGGTCGTAAGAATAATTTGTGACGATGCCGTTGCTATTTTTGAACGAAACAGCATTGCCATACCGGTCATAGGTGAAATACTCATTCGTATTCGCACTGCCATTATTCCAGCGCTCGATCATGGTGATGTCGCCTTTTGCCGGCGGTGCTGCATAAGCAAGGCTGTCATAAGAGTATCTTGTCTCTTTTATCATTGCGGAGTCTGCACTGTCACGCAAGTACGCCCGCTTTACTTTATCAACGATCCATGACGGCAGGTTGTAGGCATATTCGACATAATCATGCCTGTTGTCAGCGCTTAATGAAGTATCCCCAAGAGAGGATATTTTTGTTGGATTTCCATACTCATCATACCCATATCTTGTTTCTATAACCATTGGGGGAGCTGATTCAATTCCGTCGTAGTGCTGTTCTTGCTGCTGATCAAGGAGCACGATGGAGTAGCCGTCTTTTGTTGTTCCGTTCCATGCGTACTCCACCCGGGTATAAAGCTTTGTTCCGTTATACAGTTCTGTCTTGTATTCCATCCCTTTTCTCCTGCCGTCCTGGTGGAAGAAATGTTTTATGATCCCGCCGTCAGGCTCTGTTTCTTGGACAAAGGAGAAGCCGCGGAATTCATGGTCGCCGGCGTCGTAGAGCCCGCCGCTATAATTGTACATGATGGTAAATCTTGTTTGGTGTTCCCCGCTCATCCCATTATCATACAGTACCGAGGTGACTGCAGCGAAGGGGAGTGCAAGATCGCTCATGCTGTCATTGCCGGTGTTCACGAACCTTGTTGAGGGGGTGTAACTGAAGTTGATAGATCCTCCGAGACCGTTCCTGATGGACTGGAGAAGGTAAGCATTCTTTGCCGTATTGAGATAGGTGAACTTGCTTGACGTGCTTGGCGCTATCACGACATCAGAGCTTCCATCCCCGTTTATGTCAATGACCTCTGTTGAAAAATTCACTAATGTCGCTGCTGGAAGAGGCCCAGCGTTTCCGCTTTCCCACCTGTTTCCCTTATTGTACAGGATGCCTTTTATTGTATTGTTAAGCCATACCATGTCAACAAACCCGTCAGCATTCATGTCTGCCAGCGTTACCGGCTGATGCACAAAGTCGATGATGAAAAAATAAGGGCTCCAGGAACTGTCTGCTGTCCATCCTGCGCCAGTATTCAGGTACACTGCGGTCGGCGACTTTCCCCTGATGATGTCAATAAGGCCATCGTTGTTCACGTCAGCGAATTGGACACCCTGGCTGTATTTGCTGCTATCCACAAATGCGACAGGCGCAAGCCATGTCGTGTCAGAGATATACGAGCTTCCGGTATTGATGTACGCTGCCCGTGAGGCTCCTGCGGAGACAAGGATGTCTGTTTTTCCGTCACCATTGACGTCAACTGTCCTGACGCCAAGATCGTTAGAGACCACAAACTCGTAGAAATAATAGCTGTCTTCGTCTTCCTTCCGCACAGGGATAGCACGGTTGTATTCATCATACTCATAGTCATAATAATCATATCTGCTGCAGCATCCCGCGTTAGGGCCGCAGTATCCTGCAAGGTCACCACCGAAGTCATACCTGCATTGGTAGACATAACATTCTATCGTACATCTTCCCCGTGCTTCGTCACAGCTAAAATCCTTGAAGAACGGGTAATCGGTATCCCTGCATGACGGCTCTACGACATCCGTATCATACTTAGTAAACGTTTCTGCGGGAATTCCGCTGGCGCTGGAGCTTGTCCAGCCGTTTCCGTTATTAAGATAGAGCGACCTCTCATTGATATCCCCCTCCACTAATTTGAGGATGTCCATCTTTCCATCGCCGTTCGCATCAAAAAACCTGACGCCAAGATCGTTTCCGTCGGAATCTACCGCTCCTGTGCTCATGAATCCGGACGTGCTTCCCATCCATGCCCATCCATTCCCGGTATTGCGGTAATAATACATTGTTCCTGATTCTGGAAGCTGAATGACATCCTGGAGCCCATCGTTGTCTACATCAATAAGCCTGGTGCCTTCATCTTCATTTCTGCCAAACACTTCTGGGAGGGCAAGTCCAGGGCTGTTCTCAAACGATACGTTAGGGAGGTAGTAATCAAAAGTGGCTGGTGGAAGCTCTGACCTGCCATCATTCCCGACCATCTTTATCTTTGATAAGAGTATCATCGGATTGTTCAGCGTGTAATTAAGCTCATATCGCCTGACAAGGCTTGCGTTATGCTGTACGCTGATGTTCTGGAGCACTTTTGACTGGCGGATCTCGTTTCCCTGCACGAACAGCCGCCTGGAGAAATTTCCTGGTGCGTACTGAAACAGGATGCTCGTGTTCCCGTAGGCAATCCTGTTCTGGTACGCCGTACCGTTATCCTCGGTGTAAGAATACACTATCTTGTTTCCATGCGTGTCTGCGACCGTATCTAAATGCCATTGGACAGCGTACGGCTCGAGATTGGACATCAGTTCCGAGTCCTGATTATACCCGAACCGGTAGGACGTGCCATCTTTCATCTTGGCCTCCCAGTACTCGCTTTGGTTGTTCGGCGCGCCTGTTTTCTTTTGGATGTTAAAGAAAGATTCTGTCTTTGTG
The DNA here is from genome assembly GCA_016180035.1 of Candidatus Woesearchaeota archaeon. Lineage (GTDB taxonomy): Archaea > Nanobdellota > Nanobdellia > Woesearchaeales > UBA12501 > JACPCA01. The sequence goes on along the minus strand of JACPCA010000027.1, from coordinate 18,988 downwards.
TGATACCGCCCTTCGCTTGCAACATAAACGAGCGGGTAATCAGCGCCGCCGAAGTGAAGGATGAACGTGTCATCGCCGGTGTTTTGCCTGGTGAACTCAATGCTCCTGGACACGTAATAACGTGTGATGTCCCAAGCATATCCTACCGGCGTTGGCAGGCTGCTTGTCTGCTGATGGTTATAATTGAGCGATACGGTCGGTTCCAGGCCGTTGACTCCTGGGGGGACTTCAATCGGGTACTGGTACGTGACAGAGCCGGTAAACAGGTCGGTGGATGCCTGCCCTGGCAGTTTTACCCCAGACTCTGTTGTTAATTGCGGCGGCTGGACAGAGGAGCGGAAGTCGATGGCGGATGATGGGTGAGATATGCTAACAAACAGTGACATAACTATGATTACGATGACGACAGGATTTATGGTTCTGCCCTTTTTTTCTTTTGCCATTGCTCTACTCTTTCTTCTTGTTTCTCTTATTAACATCTCTTTTCTTCCTGCTTCTTTATCTTAAACTTGTTTGGAAAGTCTGCTTCGGTTAGTGTTGATGTTCTAAAGATGTATGTTACCACCTCTTGGGCGGTGTCAAAATCTTTTAGTTCTCTCCTCCTTAAAGGAACATCAGATTCGCCGTGGCCATAAGCATCGTCCAAAAGGATATCGCAATCTTCTATTTCTAATCTTATTTTAGAGTTGTAACCCCAAAACTGTGCAAAAAGCATAAACTTTTTGCCATTTTCAAAATATTCCTTTTTTATCCTGATGGCTTTTCCATTGCTTAATTGCCCTCTTATTTTGTTCATGTCTAACATATTATTTCAGCCCCTTTGCTTTGTCAATGACGATAGTTACTTTATTTCCATCAAGGCGACGAATGTTGATGTGGGGCAAGTCAGCATGTGCACCAGCGGTAGAATGTATTTTTCCCTCCGAATTGAACTGGAAGTCCATTTTATATGTTCCTGTTCCTCGCTCTTTAAAAGCTTCACGAAGAGCGTTCTCTCTTCCTTGATTTCTAAGAATTGGGCTATTCCCCGCCACTTTTTTATAACCAGGAAACGCTTCATGGACAAGCTTTTCCGCTTCACCAAACGATTTTACCGTGACTGTTGTGCCGTGTTCTCCTGTCATAAGCAATTTCGCATTTTTACTAAGTTGTACACTATTACCAACTCGATTAGTCATCTTTGCTAGGCCTCCTGCCTCATCAACGGCATGGACTGCCCTCCCTGCTTCTATAACTTTATCACCATATCTAATGTACCCCGCAATGTTTGGCAGGATAGGAAGTAAAGATATCAAAGAGAGGGTTGCCCAGCCAGCGTTTTCCCAGGAAGGGTTGTTAAAAAAAGCAGTAATGTCAAAACCTGCAAGTCCAATATCAAGCACATCCCAAGCGGTGTTCCCGCTCGGATCAACATACTTATACGGATTATCCCTCGCATAGGCGTACTTGTTCAGGTTCTGTGGGTCGTAAGGATCTGCGATGACCCAGTCGGGCTGGGTGAACCTGCCGTGCTGCGGCTGGTAGTATCTTGCTCCGTAGTATACTAGTCCAGTATCATCTTGTTCTTTGCCAGTGTATAAGAGCCTGCTGTCGCCGCCGTCAATGACAGCGCCGTACGGGGCGTATATTGTTTTCTGGACTAATTCTCCGGCGCTGTTGGTGACAACATCCGTGCTTCCAAGATGGTCTGGGTGGAAGAATCTCTTTTCGTCACCGACATACATCCCGATAAGCTGCCCGTCGTGGTGCACTTCAATCTCATCGTGGATGCCTGTCCCATTATCCACCCGGACAAGATTCCCCATGTAATGCTCAGTTATGTTTTTTCCATCGGAAAAGGACACTTTCTTTATCCTGTTCCCGTCATGGTCATACCAGTACTGTTCAAGCACTGCATTGGAGAGCTTGTTCTTTATCCTGGCAAGCTGGTTAAAGCTGTCGTACTCATAGCGATAGAACTGGTCTTCCAGGAGATTCCCGTTCGCATCATAAAGCAAGGTTGCATTGGAAATGCTGCTGGTGTTTGCCGGCATTTCCTTCTGCAGGACCACGAAAAGAGCTCCTGCTCCTGAAGAAGACCCATCACTGTCTCTCACCGTCAGCGTGACATTGTATGTTCCTTGCATCAAAAAGGTATGGCTTGCATTTCGTTGGGTGGATGTGCTCCTATCGCCAAAGCTCCATGTCCAGTTGGTGATAGTGTCCAACGGCGTTGTCGAGCGGTCAAAAAAGGATACGATGGTCATATTCGCGGTGATATCGCCTGTTGGTGTGGAGCTGAAGTTTGCTGTCGGCCCTTGGTCGGTGATGGCATACGTTCTTTGAAGCAGCCATCCTCCAGTGGCGTTGCAAGCGAGCAGGCTTACGTTCATCGTGGACGGGCCGTTTCCGACAGAGAGATTGTATGACGTCGTGTTTCGTTGGGTGAGGTTGCCGTTGATCCAGAGGCCGGAGCGGAAGCCTTCAGCTAGCGTGTTGATGCTGATGTTGCCGCTGGCGGAAGTTCCTTCCTGTTTGCTGGCTGTTCCACTGTCGGTTGCAGTTGGGGTGCAGGACTCGAGAGTGTAGGTGGGGGGAGCTGGATTGACGGTGACAAGGCGTGATGCTGCTGCTGCCGAGCCATCACTGTCCGTCACTGTCAGCGTGACGTTGTATGTTCCGGGCGCTGCGAATAGGACAGTTGCATTTTGGCTTGTTGATGATGCTGTGCTGCCGAAGTTCCAGTTCCAGGATAGTATCTGGCCGTCGCTGTCGGTTGAGGTGTCGGAGAAGCTGATGGGGGTGGTGTTTGCGGTGATGTTTGATGATGGGGTGAAGGTGAAGCTGGCTATTGGGGGATTGTTGGCTGTCGTGCCATTTGTCGTGTTTACTTGGGTGGTGTTTGCTGTTGTCCCATCGGTCATGTTGCTGGTGTTCGTCGTGTTTGTTGTGCTGTTTGTGACATCACTATTGTTTGTGTCATTTTCTTGGGTGCCAAGCGATAGCACAGTGATGTTTTTTGTTATTCCTCCTGTAGAAAGGTCATCTTCTCGAACATAAAGACGAACAGTATATTGATGTGGCTGAGTGAATATGATTTGCGGATTTCTTTCATGATTCATATTCACTCTTCCTGTTGTGGTATCAGTGAAGTACCATGTGCGGTTTGTGATGGTGTCGAACGGAGAGATGGGTATGGAAAGGTCGGTAAACTGGACGATGGTAGTATTAGCTATAATGCCATTTTCTGGCGAATAAGAGAAATTGGGTAGGGGAGGATAATCCATTGATATGACGTTAAGCTCATATCCATATTCCATGTCCAACGTACAACCGAAATAAGTGATATTTGCCTTGTGGGGCGCATTTTGCACAGTATACATGCAGACCGTGGCATTTTGGGCAATAAGAGCGCCATCAACATGACACCATGATTCTAAGGTTCCATTGATTGTTGGGTAAGGCCACCGGAGCGATCTGTTTGTTCCTTCATACACTGGTATGTTTCCCACGCTAATTCTTGGATTACATGGTGCACTATTCTGCCAGGACGTATTGCTCTGGTTCAGTTGGTCATTGGTGGTGTTCGTTTGGTTTGTGCTTGTCACGTTTTCTGTTACGTTGCTCGTATTTATCGGCGTGTCGCTTATTCCTGGATTGATGATAACTAAGGCTGATGCTGCGCTTACTGATCCATCACTGTCCATCACCGTCAGCGTGACGTTGTATGTTCCAGGCGCTGCGAATAGGACAGTTGCATTTTGGCTTGTTGATGATGCTGTGCTGCCGAAGTTCCAGTTCCAGGATAGTATTTGGCCGTCGGTGTCGGTTGAGGTGTCGGAGAAGCTGATGCGGGTGGTGTTTGCGGTGATGTTTGAGGAGGGGGTGAAGGTGAAGCTGGCTATCGGGGGATTGTTGGCTGTCGTGCCATTTGTCGTGTTTACGGGGGTGGCATTATTTGTCACATTCGCGCCATTCATCACATTTTCCTGGCTGGTAGCGTTTACGGTATCTGTTATTGTGCTGTTTGTCGTTGAAGTGGTGATGCCTGTTATATTATCACGTTGCAGTCTCTGGGCTTGCAGCAGCCTCGCCAGCACATCTGGCGGTATGTCTTTTCTTGTTTGAGGACTGCACAGGATCGTGCTGAAAGGGTCTTTACAGTCTCTCTTGATGCCTGCAGTCGGCTTCACCATAGTGATGTTGTGTTCTTTTCCATCCCATTCTCTGCCATCGTGTAGCAGGCTTGCTGGCTGCTGGTACGGCTTTTTCTGTTGCTCGCTTGCAGATGACGGCGGCACTTTTTTTGGCAGATGCTTTTCCGGGAGCTTGTTCAGCTTGTTTCGCTCTTGCTTGGCAGGGCTCTGCTCGGGTTTCCCTTTTTCCGGAAATAAGTCGGGGATACTGTTGAGATCCAGAGATCTTCCTATGTTCTTCGTGCTCTTTTCAGAATATTTTTGCTTGCTGCCGGGTACAGATTCAGGTATCCCTGCGGCAGAGATGACGGTAGAAAAGAGGAGTAAATAGATGGTGAAGACTGCACCTATCTTAAGATAACCCACCAGGACACCCCCTGTCAGAAAAATGGGAAATCAAGTATTTAATAGTTGCGGTATCTGCTTATAAAGCCTGTTGCCACTAAGCAGACAAAACGCATCAGAATCACGCACAGCCTTACTACTTCTTCCGTACCGGCCGCAACGCCTTGCTGGAGCAGCTTCTGCAGCGGGCCTTGCCTGCCAAGACTTTCCTGTTTGGCGCGCGCATCTTTTTCTTGCAGTTCCTGCAGACGAAGACGTTCTTGAACAATCGGGCATTTGCTTCAGGGAATTTGACCATAGTTCGTTCACGTTGTTGTAGGTTGTATTCTTAGACAGGACACTTCCTATCTCTTATTTATGCTGTCTTGACTTGTTTCATAACCCTGCTTCCCATCATGACCCAATACACGACGGTGCAGCCTTCCACACACTCGCTGCGGAGCTCTTCAGGAATCTCCATATCAAAGGTCTCGTAGGTTTCCGAATCCATAATATTGGCCGTAGCGCCGTTGATGGACAGGACTTGAGCATTCTTCTTTTCGACGATCGGTGTCGGGATGCTGTCATGGCCTGGCATGACGATCACTCTTTTCTTGTCATCCAGCAGGCCGACGGCAGTGAGCCGGACCTTGGCATGGCCGTGTTTTCCAGGCCTGGACGTCTGAGTATCAGTGACCTTGCAGGCGATGCCGTCAATCACGACATAATTGCCTTTTTGCAGCCCTCCTACACTGGCTGGCTTTGTATCCCCTTCTCCCATGATTCTCCCTCTCCTTTGTAGAATACTGGTTGGATTTGGGAGGGGTATTTAAATGTTTCGAGACCAATGGCTCTGTAGAAAATCTTTCCTTGTTTTTAGTCGTCAAATACCTATTTTCGGCTAAAAAACACAGATTTGGGGCGCCGCCGTGATTTTCCCTGAAAATCTCCTTTTATCTCCCACCCTGCCCGGGCGAGGTGGGAGATAAAAGAGAGTAAACAAAGTTTTGGTACAGCGGCGCCCCAAATCTGAACGACATTTTCTACAGAGCCGAGACCAATCTCTTAAACCCCACCCAACAAGAACCTTCCAACCCTGCCGAACTTCGCATACCTCACTGCCTTGTGGAGGCGCTGTTCCACTTCTTTATGATTCTCAAAGGCGTGCTCGGCATCCCTGAATTTCTTGTCATGATAGCAATGCCTGGATCTTCCGGCACGGTACTTGTGCTGCTTGTGGAGCATCTCATGGTACATCACATAATCCATCAGTTCCGGCTCGATGGCCTTGAAGATGCTGCTTATGGTGATCGTGTCGGTCTTAAAGTCGTAGCTGCCCAGCTTTCGCCTGGACGCCGCGCCCCACCGGATGTTCGGCTGTTCCACCATGCCGAGAAAGTAGCGCTCGTTTACCCGGCTGAAGGACGACGCAAGTGGGGGGTCGCTTTCTGTTTTTGGGATGGCAATGTGCAGACGCTTGACGAAGTTATTGTATAGGTCGATATACACGGATCCATGATGCTGCTTGTCTTTGGTGATGCGGAGCAGCAGTTCCTGGATCAGGCCGATCTGGATCTCCCTGCTGACGGCCTTCCACTTCCGGCATAGGCTGAAATGGATCTTATTGCCGCGCAGCTTGACATTGGCATTGTACGCCTTGAATTTTCCAGAATACTTGAGCGACGGCTCGTAAGGGAATTCCCTGTCCTGGTACAGAAGATGGTATGCCTCTTGGGCGAGTTTGATGGCAATCACCTTTGGTTGGGATAGTCGGGCGATGAATCTTTTATTTGTTTAAGTGTCATTTGTTCATGTATCTGTTCATACTCATCCTACAGCTGCCAATCCTTCTATTTTTCTTTTGCTTCATTCCCGATCTTTTGGAGGATAGGCAGGAGCTCTTGAAGGGAAGTTATCACATACGTCGGCTGCTCTTCCAAGCTTTTGGGAAGGACGCCACTGAACTTGCCGTTCCGGAACCACACGGTTGCCATGCCCATCCTGTTGCCGAGAGTTATCTCTCCGGTGATCTTGTCACCGACAACAAGGGCTTCTTCAGGGGAAAGCTTCATGCTGTTCAGGCACTCTTGGAATTCCTTGTCTGACTTGACGATGTTCACGATTATCTTCTTAAAATATGCGGTAAATCCTGGGATGGAGGCGATGTGCTTCTTTCTTTTTTCCACATCGTCATTGCGGCCGACCAGGCAGAGCTGGTAGTGTTTCTTGAGCTCTTCCAGCAGCGGCAGGGCGCTGTCCATCAGGGTGTCTTTTTCTTGATCGTACAATGTCCTGCTGAAATCAAAGATAATCCCTTTGATCAGCGTCGGTACTCCTCCTTTTGGCTCCTTGCCAGGTGTTCCTATCGCTTCTTCTTTAGCTGTAGTCTCGTGCTTCATAGCGCAAAATGGCAGCAATCTTTCCGATGTCTCGGAGCTGCACTCCCTCCCGCGTTTCGGTTGAGATGATCTGGACCGCCGTGCCGAGCTCTTCTGCTTTCTTCTCCAGATCATCGATGGTGTTGTCATCAAGATCCTCTGAAAGAAGCAGCGTGTCCACGGCGCCGATCTCCAGTTTTTTCTTCACTTCTTCCATCCCATAGCTGACCATGCCCTGCTTGGTGGAGAGGAGGTGGAAGAATTTTTCCATGATCTTTTTTTCTTCAGCGATCGCTTCTGATGCGAGGACGTCCTGGCACTTGTCCACCAGCTCCTGCAGCCCGAACTCTTCGGTGTAGCTCAGGTCGCGGATGGCGATGATCTTTTTCTTGACGTCGTTCGTGATAAAATTCCCTTCGACAAGATCGTACTTGGTCGGCCCTGGCCCGCCGACGAGGATGCCTTTCAGGTCTTTCATCTCGAGAAATTTCTCTTTCATGTATTCGGCAACTTTCTTGTAATGGTCTTTGGCAGCCCCTTCGATGAGGCGCTCGAAACGCTGGCTCGATTGCCCCCCGGCCTTAAACTTTCCCGGCACTTCCGAATGCGTCTTGACCAGAGGGACGATCGTCTTTCCCCGGAGCAGGGCGATGTGGGCGTCCCGCCGGTCCATGACGACAAGGCCGTAGGTCTCTTTATGCTCGCACATCTCCCGGAGGAGGTCCAGGACGAATTCCTTGTCGCAGCGGTAGATTCGGGTGTTGAGCGGGACTGGCGGCTCGATGCTCCAGACGCGCACGTCGCTCTGGCCTTCCCGTTCCGCGACATTGCCGGAGAAGGCGGCCAGGCCGTTCTTTGGCGTCTGCTTGAACAAGCGGAGGTGCTGGATCATCCGCTCCAGCGCGTCGGTAACATTCTTTCTGGTCGACGTGGACTTGATGTTGGTGGCAGTCCCCTGCTCTTGGGCGACATGATTGATGACTTTTGAAATATCATAATCTGCTGGAATGTAAACGCTGACCAGTTCCGTGTGCCTGCCGCGGTACTTCTCCAGCTCCTTGACGAACTTCTTGAGCTGGTGCCGCTGCTTTTCAGAGAGTCCCATAGAAGGGGAAAAGAATAGAGGAGTTTAAAAGGTTTGGGTTCTGGCGCTGAGATAGAGCCTATTGGAGCGGCCAATAACCAGATCGAATCTGGGCAGGTGTTGCTATACTAAGCTGATCATCTCTCCTGTTGTAATTATCTTAACCACTGTTTGTTTTTTCAGTCTCTTGTCATTAGACCATATGACCGTGTCGGGATAGGCCATGGCGCAAGCGAAGAAAAGCTGATCTTCTGGAGATTCGGCAATTCTTGCTAATTTTTCAGACTCATCATAATACAAGCTAAGGATTTCTGTAGGAACAATCATTACTTTTCTTAATAGGACTCCAAATAACTCATTGAACTCTTTTTCATCCATTCCAGATTTGCGGAGGAGATCAGGCTTATATTTTTCAACTTCTTCAAAAATTATTTCAGGAAATAAGAATGAACCACCATATTTGAGAATAATCTTCCGCGTAGCTGAGTCTTTAATCAGCGCAGCAAGTAATATGTTGGAATCAATGACTATGCGCACGGATGAACCTCTGGGTTGCTGCTGATTTTATCTTTTTGCTGAATTCTTCGATGTCTTTTTCTGTTAGCTTGCTCTTTTGAGCTAGTTTTTCAGCTAATAGGAGAGATTCTACCCGCTCAATGATCGCTTTTCGAGCTACTTCGCTCCATTTCACTTCCGAAAAATGTTTCATTTTCTTTTGCACATCATCTGGCATAGACAAGGTCATGTTTCCCATAATGATCACCAACACAGATATATGTGGTTGCACATATATAAGCCTTTGGTTTTTGGACACCGCCGTTTTTGGATAACGCTGTTGGCAGCAGTGGCAATCACTTCCCACCATACCGCCCTATCCCTACCCTGCCTGCGGCTCATCAATCTCCTGGTGCGGCCTTCTGCGCTCTCGTTTCAAGGCAGGGGCTTCTCTGGCATGCATGGCAAGGTCTTCCTGGAAGGGGAACAGTTCCGGGTTGCTGAGGAAATCCTCCCGCTTGAGGTCTTCGATCATGTAATACACCTGCTTTTCCGTGATGGAAAACTTGTTTTCGAGATAGTCAATGAAGGCTTCCAGTTCCTTCAGGTGGCTGAAGACGCATTCCATCAGGAAATCATACCCGTTATTGATGCGATAGAGCGAGTTCACGTTGTGCTGGCGGACGAGGAATTCACGGATCGGGTTCCGGTCCTCTTTCTTGACGCGTAGGATCAGCTGGGCGCGGGTATTATAGCCGAGCGCTGCAAAGTTGACCAGGGCGGTGTATTTCTGGATGACTCCACCATAGCGGTATTTGAGCTTGTCATGGATGGTAGAGATCGGGGTCTCTGTCTTTTTGCTGATGTCGGTCAGGCTGAGCCGGGCATTGCTTCGCAGATACGCCATAATCACCATTTCAGTTTTTGTTAACATAATCAACACCTCCCCTTGTTTTTCTTCCCTTGTTTTTGTTGTTGATTTTTCTTAAGCGTCTTAAAACCGCGTTGGTATATAGAATTAACTTCTATCTTCTATAGAATATTCTATAGTTATATAGAAGATATAATTATATAGAGAATATTTATATATCATATTCATATCCTAAACAAGATACTATTCATATCTTAAAAAAGTAGTCATGCCTCTGAAAATCAACGTGGCCATCATAAAACGAAAATGAAACGAAAAATTGTCCGGCAAGGCGGTTCGGCATTGACGATCACGCTGCCGTCCAAGTGGGCGCAGGAACACCAGCTTCAGGCAGGAGATAACCTGGAGATCCAGCAGCGCGGAAAAGACCTTCTTCTCACGACTGAAGGTGAAGAAAAGCCGCAGCGGATCGAGCTGGACACGATCGCGCTCGGGTCGTTCTATTATTACTACCTCGCCTACTATTACAAGCTCGGCTACGACGAAGTCCGCATCGTGTATGACAAGCCGGAAGTGTTTGACGAAGTCAAGAAGAAAACCAGCGACCTTCTCGGCTTCGAGATCACGGAAACCGGCAGGAATTATGTTACGGTCCGCACGGTCTCCCACGAAGTCGCTGGAGAATTTGACGCCATGCTCCGCAGAATCTTCCTGCTCATCAAGACCATGGGCGAGGAATGCCTTGCTGCGCTCCGCCATCGCGATCAGCATCAGCTCCAGCGCCTGCAGGAAGTCGAGCGCACCAACAACAAGCTGACGGACTTCTGCATCCGCATCCTCCACAAGCACGGCTATCCTGTCCCGCACCACACGCTGTCCATGTACGCCCTGCTCCGGGAGCTGGAGCAGCTGTGCGATTACTACCAATACATCTGCTCCTGCTGCACGCCGCTTCCCGATCACGCTGTCTCAGAGCCAACGATGGGCTATTTCTCAAAAGTCCATTCCTACTACTGCCTGTTTTATGAGCTGTACTACAAGTTCAGCGAGGACAAGGCCAACAGCCTGTTCTCCAACAAGGAGCGCCTTCTCGAGCAGGGCAATAAGCTTTTATCCAATCTGCCCGTAGGATCCCTTGCAGAAGAGCGCATCATCATCCACCACCTCCTCAACATCACCCAGAACCTGTTCAACCTCAAAGGGCCTTATTTCCAGATGCAGCTAAGCCGGGAGATAGTGGGGAAGGAGATGGAAGGGAAGAGATGACGCCAGCGAGTGTGTCATACGCCGGAGACAAGCGTTTGTATTCTGCCGGAAACAGATTCTTCATGCGCTCTATGCTGCGAAGCGTATTGTGCCGGAAAACTTCTCTCATGGTGGACGTATGCGATTTTGCTTCACCCCAGCAGGCGTAGGACAAAAAGACGAGAGGGGTTATGGCAGTTGTCCGGAGCATGAGTTCTTCGCTGCCTGCCTGCCCAACTGTTTGTCTTGCACGTTTCCTTCCTAACGCTTCACGAACAGCCCCGGCATACACGGCAATGACCTGTTCCCGTTGTGTCTCTTGTTCTGCTTCCACTCCCATCTCTAACAGCTTGGCAAGGTCAATCTCCGGCGTGTACACTCTTGAAAAGCCAAAATCAATTGCAACAAGGCGCTGCTTTCCGAACTTATGCGCATCGCCGAACTTATACGCATCGTCAACAGTGACAACAATATAATTTTTCTGATGGCTGTCACGCTGGGCAACGGGAGGGAGCGCAGGATACCGCCCCGCGATAGCATCAACTGCACTGCCAACACTTTCTTTCACCGGAGCGTCAATGACTCTGCTCCCATTCACTCTCTTTTTGACCTGTACGAAATAATCTGTTGGAGGCTCTTCTGGCGCATGAAGCGCGTGATACCGCCCGATGAACTGTGCAGCACGCTCCAGAAGCTCTTGCTTGTTTGTCATCCGCTGTGCCAATTCTTGCCCGCGATCCAGCTTCATCATGTAATACACCACACCCTCCTGCTCGATGATGGCAACAGGTGTTGCTAGCGACAAGCCCGGAACCCCTGCAGCGGCAGGCTGCAAGTCCAGAGTTCTCTGGCGTTCACGCTCCAAATCTTCCCATTTCCCGACCTTTGTTGCGAATTGCCAGTCGAGGTACTTATTCTGATACCGTAAAATAGTTCCCCGAACAGGGATGCCATGAGTTCTGCTCGTGATGGACATGATCTTTTTAAGAACGTGATCAACATCCCTCTGCCTGTTCTGGGCGTTGTATAACAAGTACTGAAGGGAGAGAATAGTTGTGCTTTCTGGATGCTTGGCATGAAGAGCGCTCAGGTCCCGTTCAATATACACTTCTTGATCTAGAGACAAAAGCTGCTCGACAAGATCACCAAGCGTGTTTTTGCCACGCGATGCCACCATACCAAACGCTTTGAGCCAATACCGCCGCTCACTATTAGTTAGGACAATTACCTCCGGCTGACTATCGGGCTTTGCATCCGCCATGGCCTCAAGGCCGCTGCTCAGCTTCTTTAGCCCTTCAGTAGTATTCCCCACACGGAAATAGAGTGTGCTTTGAAGGATATCTGCTGTTGTTCGTGTGTTAGGGCTGTCTATCCTTTCTCGTGCCAGCTTTTTCTGAAATCGGTGGAGCACAGCCTCCAGCTTATCGCGTTGGCTGCCTGACCAAAGCAATCCGGATTCGAACATCCATAAGACTGGTTTGTTGCCGGGGTGAAGCGTAGCGGCGGTACTGTCAAACAATAATTTAATGACAGGATAACATAAGCCAAGCACGCCTAACTGGGTGACATTTGCAATAAAATTTGTTTCTACCAGAACACGAAGTTGCTCGCATACTGCAGTCGCTTGAGAGCAGATATGTGGCGCTATGGAAGAAAGATAAAATTCATGCCAATGCTGTTCAAGATGATCCAGCTTCTCAATCTTGTCGGGGAGGTTTAGTTCCTCCACCCCAAGCGCGGCAGCTCCAAAGGCGTATGCTGAAGCAACAGCGCCGATGACAGGGTGATTAGAAAAATAAGTTCGGACTTTTTCGGTGATACCAGCCTTCTTTGGCTGCTGGCGCTGTTTTCTTTCTTTTATCACCTTGCGTTTTGATCGTTTTCGCAGGGCTGTCAAAAGAGCCGACCTTGCAGCGATGCCGTTCATGAGTGAAACATATGCCTTGCCCCAGCTAAGCGTATCATTATTCAAAACTAACTTGAGAGGCACATACTCGGAGATAGAAATGCCTGATTCATCAAGAGAAGCTGTGTTAAGAGAAAAAAGGATATCTGACACTTGATAATTAATCGAAGAAGCTAATTGCGCAAGCTCAATATATTCCCACGCGCCAACAGCAGCAGCAATGCCAAAAGCGTAAGGAACAGCAGCTTTGCCGTATGCTATGATCTGCTCCAGTGTCTTTTCCGGCGGCTTTTTTTCGTGCATGCTGTCATGGGGGAATACGGCATGGTTCAAATATTTTTTGGAGAGATAGCACAGATTATCAGCAGATCCCTCAAAACTCGGATCCGAAGCAGATCTTGGGCGAGTTTTGGGTATGCCCCAAATTGGGTGACCTCGCTGAAGCTCGGTCACCCTAAAGAAGTAATTTGGTGTTGTCGATTCAAAAAATGACTCTTTTTTGCCGGAGCGAAGCGGAGGCTACCCACACATGGGTATAGTTCCTCAGACGGATGCTTATTTCCGGAAAAGCATTTTGTTTTTCTCCCGATTAATCAGGATAGTTGTGCAATAAGGGAGAAAAACAAAATGGGGCCTATGGGATTTGAACCCACGACCTCTCGATATCCGCATGCCGCCGTGCGCGTGTGCGCTCCGCGGCGTGTATCAGTCGAGTGCTATAGCCAGGCTAAGCCAAGGCCCCGAGGCGCCTCCGCCCAGACTCGAACTGGGGACCTTGCGGTTTCTTCAGTACACCAGCAGAATGCTGATGTATCGTAACAGCCGCACGCTCCACCTGCTAAGCTACGGAGGCATAAGCTGCTGAATCTGGGGATGCTTTATATAGTTTTCGCAGGGTTTGTATTGGGTGGTGGGGTGTTGGTGGTAGGGGGTGGTTTCGCACATGGAACCAGTCATTTGCATCGGCTTTGTAGAAAATGTCATGTCATATGTTGGGCGCCGCCGTGCCTACTCTTTGTTTAGCTCTCTTTTATCTCCCACCCTGCCCGGGCGAGGTGGGAGATAAAAGAAGAGTTCATAGAAAATCACTGCGCCGCCCCAAATCTGAACGATATTTCTACAGGGCAGCAGTGCCATTCCCAACATTCAGGACAGAGCCGTTCGCATCACAATCATTAAATATCCAGCCAATCCAAAAACTAGTATGGCCCTTCCTATCCTCCAGTCGCTTTATTTTATCCTTCCTGCCTATCTTGCCAACATGGCGCCTGTTCTGATGAAGAATCACTGGAAGGCGCTTGCTGTTCCTATCGATCAGGGCAAGGCATGGCATGGCCAGCCGCTGTTCGGCAGCCATAAGACCTGGCGCGGGGTGGTGGCGGCTGTGATCTCTGGCTTTCTCCTGTTCCTGCTGCAATGGTGGCTGCACACGAGCGGGACATTCACGAGCCTCAGCATGGTTGATTATGCTGCATTCCCCGCATGGACTGGCGCGGTGATGGGCCTTGGCGCGATCCTTGGCGATCTGGCCAAGAGCTTTGCCAAGCGCCGTGTCGGAGTTGCGTCAGGAAAGCCATGGATACCCTTTGACCAGCTGGATTTTATCATCGGCGCGCTGCTGGCGACAGCGTTAGTATCCGCTGTTCCATGGGTTGCCGTGTGGATCCTATTGATTGCAAGCCCGCTGCTTCACATCGCCACGAATCATGCCGCATTTTTTCTTGGCATCAGAAAAGAGAAGTGGTGATGCAAACCATAATGTGTGTGCCAAGACCATTATTCTCTCACGATGGAGCGTGATCCTGTCAATAATCCTGTCAAGAATCCGATGCTTGCTGTCCATCCAATAATCGTTGTTCCAGAAACAGCGATGATCGCGCCTCCAGAAACAATCATCGCAGCGGCAAACAACTGTTTCTTTTCTGTTGAAACAAGAAACCATGCGCCAGCTGCTGCTGCAAGGATCAGGCAAAGCGCCTGCCACCATGCCATTTTTAGCAGGATGGCTGGCGAGACGGCTGATGCAAGTGACGCAAGCAGGATGACGATGAAAACGTGCTGGACAACAGCTATCTCCTGCTGCCATGCCTGAACCTCATTCACGGTCATCGAGCTGATCCAGCGCCCGAGAGGAAAAGAGAGAAGCATAATAACCACGAGAAGGGCTGATTGGAGGAGGGCCATATCAGCTTGGTACTCTTATTTTTTTTAAATATGTGCATTTTCAAGGCTCTAATTTTCAGGGAAAATCACGGCGGCGCCCCAAATCTGTGTTTTTTAATCAAAAACCACAATTTGGCGACTAAAAACAAAGATAAATTTTCTACAAAGCCCATTTTCAATGCGCTAAATGATGATATTTTAGGGCATTGATATGGTTGAAGCCACCAAAAATAACAATCTTTATAAATAGACGAATTTTCCAGCAATTATGGCAGGTTTACCTTTCTAAGCTGAATTTAGGCTCAATACAGAGAGCTATGGCTGAATGGAAGGAAAGTAACCTGTTAAATCCCAAAAAATGCCTTGGTAGTGTAGTCCGGTCTAGCATGAAGCCCTGTCGAGGCTTCGACCCGGGTTCAAATAGAGCTTTGGGGTCCGTTTGACATTCCAAGGCTTTTGAAAGTCCCGGCCAAGGCGTTTATTTTCATCATCATCCACCAACGCCGTGGGCCGGTAGCTCAGCCTGGTAGAGCATCTGACTTTTAGGTTGCAACAGGGACATACGGTTGGAACGTAAGAAATCAGGTGGTCGTGAGTCCGAATCTCACCCGGCCCGTTTTCCATCCAATCCGCCTCATGTACGATCGATAGCAGGAAACGACCATGACTGGAAAAAAAGAACAAGCGGGGGCCAGCCACATCCTTGTCCCTCTCCATTCAAAGCTAGGGGAGAAAGACAAGAAAGAGCTCCTGAAAAAATATCACATCACCATCCGGGAGCTTCCGAAAATATTTGCGACTGATGCTGCCATCTCCAGCCTTGACGTCAAGCAAGGCGACATCATCAAGATCACGAGAAAAAGCCCGACGGCAGGAGAGACCGTCTTTTACCGGGGAGTGCTGAATGCGTAACTATTCTCACCTGTTGATGAAGAAACATTTCGAAGAGAACAGCCTTGTTAGTTCTGACATCGAATCATTCAACAATTTCGTCGACCTCGAGCTGCAGCGCATCATCGAAGAGAACAAGGAAGTCGAGCCGACGATCATCCCCCACAATGTTGACGAGTTCAAGATCCGCTTTGACAAGATATGGCTGGAAAAGCCGACGATCACCGAGGCAGACGGCTCCAAGAAGAACATCTACCCTGTCGAGGCGCGGCTTCGGAAGATAACGTATTCTGCACCATGCTTTATTGAAGTATCCGCCCACATCAACGGTGTCCAGCGCGAATTGTTCACCACGCAGGTCGGCAACATCCCTATCATGCTCAAGTCAAAGTACTGCCATCTTCGAGGCTTCAATCGGGACGAGCTGATCGAGAAGGGAGAAGACCCGGACGATCCAGGCGGATATTTTATCATCAACGGCACAGAGAAAGTGCTGATCGATGTTGAAGACCTTGCCTCGAACACCATGCTCATCGAGCGGGATGATACTGCTGCCGGCAAGCACAGCGGGAGGCTGTTTTCCGAGAAAGGGTCCTTCAAGATTCCCCACACGATCGAGAAGCTCAAGGATGGCATGTTCTACATCAGCTTCACCCGTGTCAAGCAGATCCCTATCATCGTCATCCTGAAAGCCCTCGGCCTTACCAAGGATGAAGAGATCATGAAGTTCGTCTCGGCAACAGAGAAGTACGATGACCTTATCATCAACCTCTTCGAGTATGTTGACATCAAGCAGGAAGATGAGGCCTTGGACTGGATTGCCAAGCGCATCGGCATCACCCAGGCAAAAGAGATTCGTGTCGAGCGCATGCGGGAGATCCTGGACAAATACCTTCTTCCCCATCTCGGCATCACTGCCCGTGATCGCTCCTACAAGGCATACAATATCTGCAAGCTGCTCAAGAAGTTCATCATGAGCATCAAGGGCGATGTTCCAGCGGATGACAAGGACCACTACATGAACAAGCGGCTCAAGCTTTCCGGCGACCTGCTGGCGGACCTGTTCCGCGTCAATTTCAAAGTCCTCATCGGAGACCTGCTCTATAACTTCCAGCGCATTGTCAAGCGGGGGAAATTTCCGTCCATCAAGGTCATCATCCGGGAAAAGCTTCTCACGTCGAGAATCTACAGCTCCATGGCAACCGGCAACTGGGTCGGCGCCAGAAAAGGCATCAGCCAGCGCATCCAGCGGCTGAATTTTATCGACACGATGAGCCACCTTCAGCGGGTTGTCTCTCCCCTGAGCACGTCTCAGGAAAACTTCGAGGCGCGCGGCCTTCATCCCACTCATTGGGGCAGGCTCTGCCCTGTCGAGACGCCGGAAGGTACCAACATCGGCTTGAGAAAAAATCTTTCGCTCCTCGCAAAAATATCAACCGACGAGCCTGAAGAAGATGTCATCAAGGCCTTGAAGAGCCTCGGCCTCAAGGAAGCAAAGTGATTCGGGGCAGGTAAAAAAGTGATCAAGAGCAGGTAAACGTGTTAAGAATATATCCTTCCCTCAACCTGCAATCCTCTCATCCACAAGCAAATCAACCCGCAATCCCCTACAAGCAAATCATGACTATCGAACGTGACTAACCATGGCAGAAGTGTACCTGAACAACAAATACCTCGGTGATGTGGACAACCCGGACGACTTTGTGAAAGAGGTCATCCAGCACCGCCGAAAGGGAAGCATCCATTCGAACACGAACATCTATCATTCCAAAGGCCGCAATGAAGTATTGCTGTTCAATTCCCGAGGCAGGCTCCGGCGGCCGCTGCTCGTCGTCAAGGATGGCAGGACACTCCTGACGGAGCGACACCTTCAGCAGCTCGAGAAAAATGATATCACCTTTCAGGAGCTGGTGAACCAGGGAGTCATCGAATACCTTGACGCTGCCGAAGAAGAAAGCACGCTGATCGCCTTCTATGAGGAAGAGCTGACCAAGGATCACACTCACCTTGAGATATCACCAAATGCCGTTTTCGGCCTGTGCGGCTCCCTTGTTCCATACGCCAATCATTCTCCTGGCGCAAGAATCGCCATGGGGTCCAAGAACCAGAAACAGTCTCTTGGCCTGTATGCTGCGAATTATCAGGTCAGGATGGACATGGACGTGAATGTCCTCCATCATCCCCAGATCCCCATCGTCAAGACGGTCATGCATGACATCAGCGGCTATGACAAGCATCCGTCAGGGCAGAATATCATTGTTGCCGTGATGTCGTACAAGGGATACAACATGGAAGACGCCATCATCCTCAACAAGGGCTCTCTCGAGCGCGGCTTTGGCCGCTCGACGTATTACCGCCCTGCTGTCGCTGAAGAGCTCCGTTATTCCGGCGGGCTGATCGACGAGGTCTCCATCCCGGACAAGGACGTCAAAGGCTATCGGTCCGAGCGCGACTATCGGTTCCTCCAAGAGGACGGCATCATCTATCCGGAAGCGGTGGTCAAGGAAGGCGATGCTGTTATCGGAAAGACATCGCCGCCGCGATTCCTGAGCGGCATGGACGAGTACAATCTTGCATCGAATACCAGGCGTGAAAGCTCCTTCGTCATGAAGCATGGCGAAGAAGGCGTTGTCGACTTTGTCTCCCTCACGGAAAATGAGGAGGGCAACAAGCTCGTGCAGGTCCGCATCCGAGACCAGCGCATTCCCGAAGTCGGCGACAAGTTCACGTCCCGCCACGGGCAGAAAGGAGTTGTCGGCATGATCGTTCCCCAGGCAGACATGCCCTTCACGGCATCAGGGATAATCCCGGACATCATCTTTTCACCGAACGGCATGCCGTCGAGAATGACCGTCTCCCACCTTATCGAGATGGTTGCCGGGAAAGTAGGCAGCCTTGCCGGGCGCTACATCGATGGGACCACGTTTGACAGCGAGCCCGAGGCAGCCCTGCGCAAGGAGCAAGCACATGGTCGCCAACAAGCTCCACTCAAGAGCCAGAGGCCCGATCCAGCTCCTCACCAGGCAGCCGACAGAAGGGCGGTCCAAGGAAGGCGGGCTCCGGCTTGGGGAGATGGAGAAGGACACGTTCGTGGCGCACGGCGCGTCGATGCTGCTCAAGGAGCGTTTCGATTCCGACAAGACCATCGTTCCGGTGTGCGAGAACTGCGGCATCATCGCGATCTACAACGAATTCAAGGACACGTCGTACTGCCCGATCTGCGGTGACAATGTCGTGATCAGCGACATCGAGGTGTCTTACGCCTTCAAGCTGATCCTTGACGAGTTCAAATCGCTCGGCGTCTATCCCAAGCTGACGCTCAAGACAAAATACTGACCAACATACCCAGTTGCCAGGAAACCAGCACATCAAGAAAACCGAATACTGACGAGGAAAATACGAACGAGGAATACTCATGGCTGACCGCGAACGATACACCTACAAGGAAATCAGCTC
>JACPCA010000026.1 GCA_016180035.1 Candidatus Woesearchaeota archaeon | reverse complement strand
CTTGAGAGCATTCAGCTTTGTTGCCAAGAGAAGTTCTGGTTTTGGCAACCATAATCTTTTATCAAATTCTTTGAGTTCTTCTCTATATTTTTCATCTTCAAATGCAAAACGTAATAACTGTTCATCTGCTGGCTGGAAGTGGAAAACATCTCTAAATTTTTCAGGGATATTATCAACCAGCACATCAATGTACATTTGAAAAATGAAATGTGCTGGGATGATCTTTCCTTCTCCAATCTCTTCTTCTGTTTCAGTATGGACCTCTTTAAGTAACCGGAAAGAGACAGATTTGAAGTTAAGCTTATACTGGAGAGTATCAAGTGATTTTGATAGCGCAGAACCTTTCATCTGCTCTACCGTTGCATTTTTGTCAAGATGGAAGCCAAGGTCAATGTCCCTACGCCCCAAGTAAGGCCTTCCCTGTGCCTTTTGGAAATTCTTGTTCACATGCAGAAAAACGGCCCACCCGCCAAGAATGCAGATTGGTTCCTCTAGTGCAGATATTACCTGTTTGAGATATCTGTACGAGGTTCTGGTTTCAAATTCAGGATACATGTTCCTTCAGCTTAGCAAGAAGCATTTCTGCAGCTTCTGCTGCTGGCCCTCCTTCAGTGAATAAATCAATAATAAGTTGAGGTAGCGAGACGACGAAAAGGCCGTTTAGCTTTCGCTTTCCATAAACTGTGTGTTCTTCTGCCGTAATAACGCGAACATTGCCTTTTCCGTATAACCCTTCTTTTAAGAAAAGAGAGTGCCAAGTTTGCAGGTCTTCTTCTTTGATGTACATATCTATCCGTGAAGGGAATAAATGATGTTGTACCATGTTTTCAGCTTGGTACGTGGTAAGAGCGTAGTCTAGTCTTGTCTGTTTCAGTAACCGTGCTGGCTCTTTAACCATGTATTCCCGATATTTTTTGTACTTTTTATGAATAGTCAGCCAGTATTTGGCGAGTCCAACGGGATTAACGACTTTTGTTTCTTTTACCAGTTTCTTTTTTTCAAGTTGTCGGAGAAAGAGGATAACCCACTGTCGGGTACATTGAGCTTTTTTAGAGAGTTCATTCTTGCTTAATGGTGTGGGTTCTGTCAGCAGTACCCGCAGTATCCTTTCCCGTTTTAGCCCGCGCATGAGGGGTAATTAACAAAACAAGTATATAAATGTTACTTCCATGGAAGCAAATCAAGAAAGTTATAAGGTGCAATTCCGGAGAAAGTGGCAAAACTGACAAAAAGTATATATAGAGTTTTGGATAATCATCAAATTTTGTTAAAATTCTTTATAGCTATCCAAGAAATGGCAGGGTGCGTGATACCAATGTGCGGCATTAACGGCGTTGTAGGGCTGGAAGACAAAAGCCTCATCAGGAGGATGAACAAGGCTGTGGAGCACCGCGGCCCGGACGATGAAGGGTACTATACTGATAAGAATGTCATGCTCGGGCATCGCCGGCTCTCCATCATCGACCTGTCCGCAAAAGGCCGCCAGCCCATCCACAACGAATACAACGATATCCAGATCATCTTCAACGGGGAGATCTATAATTACAAGGCGCTTCGTGACGCGCTCCGAAAGACGAACCGCCACCGCTTCACGACCAACACGGACACGGAGGCCATCGTCCATGCCTATGAAGAATGGGGGGAAGGCTGCGTCACGAAGCTGATCGGCATGTTCTCCTTTGCCATCTGGGACAGCAAGAACAAGACCTTATTTCTCGCGCGGGACAGGCTCGGCATCAAGCCGCTCCATTACGCCATGACCAGCGACGGCGTGTTCCTGTTTGCCTCGGAGATCAAATCCATCCTGCAATATGAAAATGTCAGGCCGCGGCTCAACCCGCAGGCGCTCTACAATTTTCTCAACATTAACTACACTCCAGGAGAGCAGACGTTCTTTAAAGGCATCAAGCGGCTGCAGCCCGGACACACGCTCACCTACGACAGCAAGACCAAAGAGGTAACCATCAAAAAATATTGGGATATCACCGTCAACATCACTGATCAGCCAGACGAGTATTACATCCAGCGCCTGTCGGAGCTGCTGTCCACTGCTGTCGAGCGCCGCCTCATGTCTGACGTGCCATTCGGCGCCTACCTGTCCGGCGGCATCGATTCCTCCACGATTGTCGGCATGATGAGCCGGCTCGTCGGCGAACCTATCAAGACGTACACGGTGGGATTCAACGAGCCATGGGACGAGCTGGAAGAGTCCAAGCGGATCTCCGAGCATTTTGGGACGGACCATCACGAGCTGGTCGTCGAAAGCAAGGACATGGAGAAGGAGTACGCAAAGGCCATCTGGCATATGGATATGCCGCAGCGCAACATCATCCCCACCATCATGGTGTCAAGGCTTGCCAAGCAGAAGGTCACGGTCATGCAGAACGGCCTCGGGGGAGACGAGCTGTTTGCCGGCTACCGCCGCCATCAATGGCTCATCAATGGCCCGCGAGCTGCTAAGTGGGTTCCCCAGCTGCTGCGCACCGGCCTGCTTCAGCCACTGTCAACTGTGCAAACTCTTCCCTATGACGTGCGCAGAGGGCTGAAGTATCTTGCGACAGCAGGCCAGTACGAGAAAAATTATGTTGTCCTGGCCCCCCAAGTCATCTTTCCAGAGGATCAGGAACAGCTTTTTCCCGGCCTGCTCCGCAAGGCAGTACCGATGGAAGAGGTTGTCAAGCCGTATTTCGACCCGTCCATGCAGCACGACTTCTTCAACCAAGCCCTGCTGATGGAGATCAAGACCTATCTACGAGATGACCTCCTCGACCGGTTCGACCGCGTGTCCATGGCAGCTTCCATCGAGGGCCGCGTGCCGTTCCTCGACCATCAGGTGGTGGAGTTCGCATTCACCATGCCAAATCATATGAAACTCCGCAACGGCCAGAGCAAGTATGTGCTGCGCCAGGTGGCAAAAGACCTGCTCCCCAAAGAAGTATTCCAGAAAAAAAAGCAGGGCTTCAACATGAACAATTACTGCTGGTACAAGGGATATCTCGGCGAGCTGGCCAGGCAGATGCTGACGAGAAGAAACCTTCAGGACAGCCCATTCCAGTACGAGTACCTGAAGAAGATCATGGACAAGAAGCCGTCGCCGCGTTATTTTTGGCAATATGCCCAGGTGTGGAACGCCGTCGCCGTCGAAATCTGGAGAAAGATGTATCTCGAAGGCGACGTGCGCAACCCCAAATTCAACATTGATCATTATATGTGAGAGTTCCAATGACAGCCGCCATTTCCCAGGAATCCGACCCATTCTACCAGACAGAGTCTGATCCAAAAAAGTTCATCGAGCGCTATCTGAAGAATTATGCCAAGCTGTACTATACCAGGAAGGTTCGGGAGATCGAGAAGCTGATCGGCCGCAGCGATCTTTCCGGAAAAAACGTGCTGGACATCGGCTGCTGCGGAGGCTACTTCTCTGTGCTGTTCGCCAAGCGCGGCGCCTCCGTCACTGGCATCGATACGTCGGTGAACGCGATCAAGGCAGCGATGTACTACGCGAAACAGGAAAAAGCGGCCTGCACCTTCCTCCATGGCGACATTTCTGTCCTGGAACGGTTCGGCAAAGGAAAGCGCTTCGACCTCATCCTGGCCAAAGATGTGATTGAGCATATCGAGGACGACAATAGTTTCCTTCAATCACTGGCAGGCAATCTCACGCCCGGCGGCAAGGCCATCATCACCACGCAGAACTGGCTCTCGTTCAACTACTTTTTCGAAGGCGCCATCCGCAAGATGCTCGGCCAGAAAAAATGGGTCGGCTGGGACCCGACGCACGTGCGATGGTATTCCTGCTGGAGCCTGAAGAAGAAGCTTGCTGCGGCTGGCCTGCGCGCGACAGGATTTTCCGGCTCGTATTATGTGCCGTACGAGATGCTGAAAGCGCTCAAGATCGAGCCGAGATCAAGGATATGGGTTGTTCTCGACGGCCTGTTCGGCGGCAGATGGCCGCTGAACAGGATGGGATGGAGCATCAGCGTGGTGGGGGAGAAAGGGAAATACTAAGAATTGGCAGCGTTACCTGTCACCATAGTTAACATTGTCTACATAATCACGGCCATAGCCGCCGCATCTCATCAGGGAAGAAAAAATGTCCTGCACAGAGTGGTGACGATACAGGTCAACTGATATTGCGACTAAAGACCCAGCAGCACCTCCTATGGCCATGCCTGCGGCACAAGCGATAGGGAAGATTCGATAACACTATCGGCTCCTGCTGCCATGCCAAGCACGGTTGTAAGGCCAGAGATACTCAGTCCAAGCCATGCGCAGTATCCGGGTGCATCGTCACTCCACATTTCGTGATCTCTTTTCGGCACGGTGGTGTATCCCAACCCAAATTCTCACGGATCCAATCCATTCCTGAGCAGCAGCCTCGCTATATGTTCTTCTTCTCGTGCGATGGCTGTTTCGGGAGTGGTAATCCTGCCTAAGGTGACTATTGGTGGAATTGCAGACGGAAGAGCATATTCTGTTGTTGGTTGGATTGCTTGAACCTTTTGCAGCATTCTTTGTTCAAGACTGTCTATCTCTACTATAAACTAAAAGAAACAAGACAACCTATTTAACTTTTTCTCTACTTTTGGAGTTGTTGAGTGATGTGCACTACCAAGCTGTCCAAACCGCCAAAAACTATATAAACCAACCCCCTAAACCTCTCTTTTTAAACCGGGAACGTAGCTCAGACTGGGAGAGCACCACGCTGAAGACGTGGTTGTCGAGGGTTCAAATCCCTCCGTTCCCATCAAAACTCGCATCGCTTCAAACTCGTGGGCGAGTTTTGGGAATCCCCAAATCAGCGGATTTCGCTTTGCGCGAAATCCACTTCAGGCTGCAAACCGGCTTTGAAAAGATGGATATTCGCCGGAGCGAAGCGGAGGCTACCGACACGTTGGTATAGTTCATCTCATGGATGCTTATTCCCGGAAAAGCATTTTGTTTTCCTTCCGGTTAATCGATAAGTTGTGCGGTGAGGAAGGAAAACAAAATGTGGGATTCCCCCAAATCAGCGGATTTCGCTTTGGGCGAAATCCACTTCAGGCTGCAAAATGGATTTATGACATTGATAACACTTGGTAATAATCCTATGATGAACATACCCTTCGTTGACCTCAAAAGCCAGTACCATTCGATCAAGGCAGAAGTACATCCAGCTATCGAGCGCGTCCTGGAGAACACCGCGTTCATCTTAGGGCAGGACGTGAAAGATTTTGAAGAGCGATTTGCCAGATTCTGCCAGGCAAAGCACTGTGTCGGGGTCAGCACAGGGTCTGCCGCCCTTGTTCTTGCTCTGAAAGTGCTCGGCATCAAGCCAGGCGACGAGGTTATTACCGCAGCCAACACCTACATCGCCACGTCTGCCGCAATCACGCTCGCCGGCGGCAGGCCGCGATTTGTTGATGTTGATCCAGAAACGTACAATATCAGCACGGATCTGCTGCGAAAAGCGATCACCCCCAAGACGAAGGCAATCCTTCCAGTTCACCTGTACGGCCAGCCGGCAGACATGAAGGTGATCTCTGAAATCGCAGAAGAGAAAGGGATCGACATCGTCGAAGACGCTGCCCAGGCGCACGGCAGCGAGGCATACGGCAAGCGCGTGCCATTCACTAATATCGGCTGCTTCAGCTTTTATCCCGGCAAGAATCTCGGCGCGTACGGCGACGGCGGCGCGGTCGTGACGAACAGGGACGATCTCCTGGACAAACTCAAAGTGTATCGCGACCAGGGCAGAAGGATCGGAGAAAAATATGTTCACGATCTCGAGTGGACGAACGAGCGCCTTGACAATGTCCAGGCAGCCATCCTGAACGTGAAGATGAACCATATCGAGCAGTGGACAGACGCGCGGCGCAGGAATGCTAAGAAGTACAACGAGCTTCTCTCCTCCGTGAACGTGGTGACGCCGGCAGAAGCCACCTTTGCCAAGCACGTCTATCATTTGTACATTATCCAGCTTCCCCCCAGCGCCTCCCGCGACATGGTGATGCAGAAGCTCAAGGACAAGGGCATCGCTACCGGCATCCATTATCCTGTCCCGCTCCATCTCCAGCCAGCCTATCAGTATCTTGGCATTTCAAAAGGGGCACTTCCTGTTGCAGAACGGCTTGCCAGCAGTATCTTATCGCTTCCAATGTTTCCAGAGCTGACCGAGGAGCAGATGCAGTATGTGGCAGAAGAGCTGGGGAAGATTGTTGGGTGATTTAACTATGCTCAAATGGAAATCAAACATAATCGGCTTATTGGGCATTTTAATATCTTTACTTGCGTTTTTCAACAAAGAAGATAGGCCACTGGTAGCGGTTATTTTTATCGCAGCGATAGTTTTTTATATAGTGGAATCCTTTTCTGATGATATTGAAGAACACAGTGAAAAAATAACGAAATTAGAAGAGAAATTAAAGATCCATGAACAACTTGTTGCGCTAAAAGGGGATATCGAATATGTAAAGAAAGAAATTTTAAAAAAAGAAGGTTCCAAAAAATGATTTTTGCCAATCAAAAAGGGAGTACGAATAAGGAGATTATTAAGATAGCGCAAGTTGTAATCATTGTCATAGCATTATACTTGTTATTGAAAGGATTAAAGGTTATTACCTAATCATATTTGTTAGCTTTCTTTGTCTTTTTTTCTGATATCCACCCTATCGCAATCCTTCTACTACCATCCTCACCAATGCATGGGCTTATCACGTTATAATGCTAAACAGAGAAAGGCTTAAATACTTTTAGTGGTATCTCTTCTATTATGGTTCAAGCTGGGATTGATGTGGTGCGTGGAGAAGCGAGAGTCGAGAAGACGGATGAGTATTGGACGTTCTATCATGTTCCTTTGATCGGTCGGGGAGATGAAGAAGGTGTTCTTCGGGTGACGAGGGGATTGTTGTTTGATGGGCAATCTTTGCGGCAGGATGAGTACGTTCGGCGGCTTGAGGGGGCTGGTGTTGTCTTGCCGACTGTTCCTGAATACCTTTCTCTTGCTGCGTATCTGGGACGGGGTAGAGATCATCCTGTTCAAGGCCAGAAGAAGCTGTTTGGGGAAGTTAAGGCATGGCTGAGAGAAATGTTTGCGGATTATTGGCTGATGACTGGAACGAGGGCAGTGTATCATCCTGATGGCAGCGGGAAGGTTGTTCAGGGTGTTGGAAGAGATAGTGTTTTGGCTGCTGATGTTTCTGCATTCGTTGGTCCGGATGGCTGGGTTAGCATGATGCGGAATCCGGATGAGACCATTGAAGCGCTGTGCGGCATAGGGGACACTGCCTTGGTGAACCAGTCGTTTAGGGATGTTTCTGGAAAAGACAGTTACTTGTGGCGTGTCAATCGCAATCCTTCAGTGGAACAGGAGCGGCCTGTGGCGCTTGGCATCTACGTCAGGTTCAGCATCGTTGCCGTCGACGTCGTCTACGGCAGGCGCGCTCTTGGGGTGGTCATGGAGAGCGCAAAAAAATTCTCCTAAAACCTAAAACGCTCCTTTCTTATTCTACAGTTACCCTATCGCAATTCTCCCAATAATGTTCCCTGCAATCACGTTGAACAGGAACATGACGCTGAAGGATATCAGCACGTACATGATCGTGCTCCGGATCATGTTTCTTCCAAGCAGGTAGCGCTCGTTCAGGCTGTCGGCGCCGTTCTCAATCCCATTGTTGATGATGGTGAGAACGTAGATGATCTGGACGACGTAGATGCCGACGACGATCTGAAAGTAAAACGTGGGGATGCCGTCGCCGAACTGGCTCAGCAGGCTTGTTCCTGCTCCAGCAGCATCTCCTGCCTCGGCGTTGATGCCCCGGAGCTGGGTGCCGAGATTGCTCAGGATCGTGGTGATCATGGACGTGATGCCGATCACGATGCCGGCGATCACCGGCGTGAGGAAATTGATCTGGGATTTGATGGAGGATACGATCTCTGCCATCAGGTCCTTCAAGCGCTCATTGACGCGGTGGATCTCCTTGATGTATCGGGACACATTGACGAGCGCTTGGGCCGCGATGGTCGGCCCTTTTCTGGAGCTCTCCACCAGCACTTTCATCGAGCTTTCAATGATCTTTGAGGGGAAGTTCTGGATCGCGCCGTGCTGCGGGTCAAAGATGGCCTGCTCGACGCTCATGCCGAGGCGCGAGATGTTGGAGGATACCAGATCGAAGAACGCGCCGGACTCTGTCCCTCTCACAGTCTCTGCTACCTTGCTGAAGGCGATCTCTGCAGGGATGCCGTCTCCGATCCTGTTGCCGAGCTGGAAGAGCGCAGAGGCAAACTCGCTTTCCAGCTGCTTGGCCCTGTCGCGGATCTTGATGACGTTCTTGGAGCGCAGCCGGTAATACATCCCGATGCCGATGCCTAATCCAAGGATGACCATCAGGCTCAGGAAGCCGGCGCCGAGGCCGAACGGCCCGATGAGGTTCCCAACACCTTCCTCTCCTGGCGGGCATCCAACAGACTCTTTATAGCCGAGGAGAGAGAACTTTTCATTCTTGCTGCTGTACTCATTGACTGGCATGACGAAGGAATCCCCTGCTGTTCGGGTGATTGGGATGATCAGGTCCCACTTGCTCTCTCCCGTGGCAAGGTGCATGAGCAGGGGAGAAATGCCGATCAGGATGAAGACTGCCATGACGATGATGCTGGCGATGGCAGGGTTCAGCTTGATCTCGCTCTTTCCTATCTTGAACAGGATGTTCCGGTACTTCTGCAGCTCTGGATTGGTCTCTGCGATATCTGTATCTCCATATCCTGTCGGCCTGCTGGAGAGCACGCTCCTGCTGAGATAGAATACCAGCAGCGGAAGGCCGATGTTGTACAGCGCAGCAAGATGCACCCAGGACACCTGGCACATGAAGCTGACGACCAGCGGGAGAATGACCAGGCCAAGGATTGGAAGGATGATCCCTAACATATTGAGCATGGTGATGGGCGACTTCAGGTTTTGCGCGTAATGCAGCATATTCTCGTACGTCTCATCCAGGATCGTGCTTAATGACTTGTCCAGCAGCTCAAGCCTGCGGTCCTCGGATGTTTCATACAGCGATGATTGGACAAGGTGGAAGGACTCGATGAATTCTATATTCCACTTCTTCCAGGTGAGCAGGTAGCTGTCCAGCGATTCCTGCACGGTCGAGTACGTTTCTGTCTCCACGTCCCACAGCACCTTTCTCAGATCGACAGACAAGGGGGCGGCGAGGTGCTTGGACGCAAACTCGATAGCCCGCTCAAGATTGGACGTGTGCCGCATGTACATGACGACGTAGAAGATGCACAAGACCATCTGGTTGCTGGCTTTCATGCGCCAGCTGTTGGCCATGGCGAACGGCATCCGCTGCAGGATCGGCATGAGGATGATGCCGGCGATGAGGAAGAACAGCGTGAAGAACAGCGATCCGAACAGGATAAAGCTGACGATGGCGCCGAGAAGCGCGATGAGCAGCGGAACAAGGATGCTCAGCGACGTGACCCCTGCCGGCGTGACATTGAGGTGGCAGATCCTGATGGCTTCCTCATAGTCCGGGATCTTCTTCTTGTCCGGCGTTGCCTTGAGGAGCTTCTCGCAGATATTGCAGGCCCGCTCGTACAGGCTCATGTGCGGCGGCAGGTACTGGCTCTTGAAGGACTGGTAATCCTCGGTCGTCACTGGAGCTTCGCCATTCCTGATCTCCTGCTCGATGGGCGCCATCTGGAGGTTCTTGTCCAGCTTTTCCTTGTACTTCTGCATGATATCTTCTACTTCTGCCTTGCGCTGCTCCTGCGGCGTCGCTTCTTTTGCGTCCTGCTTTTTGGTGAAGAGGCCCATCAGCGATCCATCTCCATGAGTTCAATAATTTTCTGGAGAAGCCTTGATTGGTGGTTTGGCTGGGTGATGATCATGTTCTTGTGGCGCTTTTCTTTTACCAGCCCATACTTTTTAAAGATGGTGATGGCGTTATGGACCTTAGCTGGAGAGCAGTGGAGTTCTGCAGCGATGTCACGAAGGTGGAGCTCTTTTTCTAAAATAAGCTTGAGAACTTGAAGGTTCTTTCTGGTGAAGATGTCTTCTATCATGGCACTCAACTGCAGAATATGTTTAGTATTTATAAACATTTCGTTTTTTATTAATGAATAAACTGTTCATTTTAAAAGAATGAACTGTTTTGAAAAAATGAACGATATCACCCGCTGCTCAAATGGCGGCCTGCACAATTATTCACCCCATTCAGCCGCTTCCGATAGATGCCCATCGTTATCGCGTGATGATGCTGGGGGAAGGGCGGGCGAAGGGGTAGTGAGAAATTAATCCTCATCTTTGTTTTCCAGCCTTTTCTTCGTTTCAGGCTCTGAAAGATAATTCTTAGGTGAGGTAATCCGGCGGCCTAATTCTTGTTCTGTTTCTTTTCTTGCGTTTCCTGCAACCCTGCCCCCACGTTTTGCTGCATCTTCGCATTCATCAAATCCTTCGGCATCGCTCTTTCTCACGATCTCCGTCGACACTCGCTCGCCAAGCATGCTAAAGATGAGCTCTAAATCTGTCATGTGGTCGCGAAGATTTTGATTCGGCTTTTCAAGCCCTTTGAACTGTTTGTACTCCTCAACTGTTTTGCCGAAGGTTGCTTTGCTTATTTCATTAGTGAGAATAGCATACTCTCTTCCTTCCTGAACACCACGCTTATTCCATTCGTCAGTCAGCTCTTGCCGTACCACAATGCCCCTTACTCGTTTTTCGATCCAATCATCGGAATACCCTTTGGCGCGGTATATCTCCTTCATCCTTTTTTGGGCAAGCTCAGGATTTTGTATTTCTTGCACCCGTTCATATCCAACTTGAGCTAACCACTGTTTGAATGGTTCTGCGTTTTTGGAAGGGACAGATTGAACAAGCCTAAACGCGCCTTTGATTGAAACGCAATTCAGTTGCTGTACTCCCCCATGTGTCTCTATAGAAAGGGGGGTGGCAATTTGCCCCCACCCTTGCGCGAATCCTTCATCTCGACGCCTCATATCTTTGAGGTAACCAGCAGGATCACTACTATTTGTTAATGCTACAATAATGTCTACTGCAGCAAACCACCATTCCTCATTAAACCATGTTCTTCGGATCGTCTTGTCCTGAAAGTCCACTAACGCTTGAGGTTTATCCATCCTTCCGTTGAAGAACCCCTTCTTTATAAGCTTTCTGCGTATGCTTGTCCAGTGGGTAGTGGGAATGGTTATTCTCTCCAGATAGGAAATTGTAGGTAGCATTCGCTTCATTCTTTGTTCATCAAACGCTTTGTACAACAAAGCTATTTAATAACCTTCTTTATCCCCCTTTTGCTGGCAAAGACTTAAAAACAACAGAATACTCCTTGAGATATGGCTAACGGAAATTCTGATACTGCTGCAGAGCAATTTCTTGAGAGGATCATCAATGCTTTTTTTGACTTCTTAAAAGATAAAAGTTACCAAAAGCCTTCAGCATTACGGAGCCAACTTGAGGACATGGTTAACTATTTCAAGAGAGGGCGGTCGAACAAACCGTTTGGACTGCGAAAAGAACTCCAAGCGCAGTTTGGTGGTGGAGAAAAAGGGTATCTTGATTTTTTGAATGAGCTGCTCAAAAAGTCATATGGCGTTCAATTGCGGTATGACAAGGATGCTAAAAAATTTGCTGTTGTTGACAATCCAACAAATCCACCCGCAGTCCTACCAGAGAAAATAAACTTGTTTGATTTGCTGCGGCTTGCTGAACAATATACTCCGCCAAGCATTAGATTTCCAACCCGGCGAGATAGGACAGAAATAACAAGTGAGGTGGCATCTGCTTCGTTTGTGAATGATCCCCTTTCTACTGTTTTTGATTCCAGATTTGAATCAACTTCTGTCTGCACGAAGAATAAGCAGCGTCATTCTCTTGCTGGGTTTCAGGATGCTGCTGACCCTTTTACGCATCGCCTTCGAGTAACAAGAAATACCAAGAAGAATGATGGAACCCTAACAGAGTCAATGCTTGAAGTGACCTTAATCGAATGCTTTTCTGAAGATCATCTTCATGCCACTCTTGTTGGGGGCATCCAAGGATCCATTAAGGAAGATGATAAGCGAGCGCTATTCCAGTATGCTTACTGGTGCCTTCAACATTATGCTACCGTGAGCGATACCGTTCTCTATTTTAACCTGAACTTTAACCCAAAATCACAGAGGGAGCCGATGGATTTCATAAATACAGTTGGCAATGACGTGTTAGGTATCTTTGTATATACTTTGATTGACGGAGAGTACAAGCTCACTGACCGTGGCAAAGAAAAAACAGAAGAATTAAACTACCCTCTTCTTGCAATCACTACAAAGGATCTTCCTGCTTTTTCTTCCATCCATGTTCCACGAAGATTAAGAAAAAAAGGAATGGAGAGATCATACAGGCATTCTTCTGGTATAAAGCGTCATCTTGGGAGAAGCATCTCAAATCCTGACGATTTTCTTGATGATTTCGCCTCAGAAAGAAGATATGCAGACAGCTGGCAGCCTTATGAGTTTAAAACCAAGAGAAACTCTAATCATCCACAATGGAATGTGCGAACTGGAGAAGTAAGCGCAATCAAGCTTGATAGAAACACGATAAAGAAATTGTGGAAGAAGGAGTATATCCAAATAACAAGTGTTGGAGAGAAAATACTGATGGGGCTTCTAACACCGCTTGTGGCGTTCGCGTTTCTTGATATTGTTGCCACATTTGTTGATCTCCCCAGCCTTCATCCATATTGCTCCGATGCAGTTGTCCAGCAGTATACGATCTCTTGTGTCAATGATGATAAAGTCCAAGAATTTCCAATCGAAACATTACAGGACATCGAATTGCGGCGTTCAGTGAATGGAACCAAATTTCTTGCGACAGCTCCAGACAGTAAGCGATACGCGATTCTCCTCAAAAGAGGCAATAGGTATAGTGAAGCGTTCTTTTCCGCATTAGCCTTGAAAGGCGCGATGGAGCAGTATCTTGCTCAGGTTGGCAAGCAAGCTGATGCCAATGTCGAGTCTTTTAAAAATTTTCTCAACACCCCTATTCATCAGCCACGCCAAAGTGCAATAGTGGGAATGCATGGCGCCTACGAACTTTATAGCGAATACATTGCCGCGTCAACAAGAGACCTTCATCTGCTTATGAGAATGCGAACACTTCAAGAGGCGTATGGCTTTTCTGACATTACTGAATCTTTTTCAAGGAGAATCGTTGAAGAGCTTTATCGTTCGAGAAGCTCAGAAGGGATAGAACGGACTCTGACAGCAGTATCAACTCTGACCGGAGACGATGTAAAAAATTGGATTGCTGGGCGCTCTTTTGCCTGGCAGGATGCGGACACCATCGCCTCTTTTCTCTATGAGACGGCAAGAAGAGGTGATCCGGACATTGACCGAGAAGCGCTGGTGCTTGTCGATCGCTTAGCAAAAGATGGGTATTTTCAGCTTGACCAGTATCTGGTCTTTTTGCCGCCAAATCCTGCCCGTGACTTGTTAAGCATATTCAGTGAGGGGTGTGGTTCCCTGCCCGATGATTTTGTGCTGGACTATCTTACTTGTTTAAATAAACAGGCACAACAGCCGCTTTCTGATCGAACTAATGCTTGTTCTTTGCCAATTCTATGCTACCCTACATCCAAACTTTAGCTGGTCAAAGACGAGAATAGAGTCAAAAAAAATGATGTTCTCCTTGAATTCCTCTCTTAGCTGGTTGAGGATAGCATGAAATTCTTTGCTGTTTCTTGCAAAAATGCTTATCTGGTAATTCCATGGCCCTATGCTCCTCATGCACCATTCAACGTTTGGATGCGCTTCCATGTAGCTGTACAGTTTCTGGCTGTTCATACCAACAAGCTGAAGGAATACCATAAACCATTGATATCCAAGCGGAGCAAATGAAATCAAAGGGGTGAATTGCTTGATAGTCCCAGCTTGAATAAGCTGCTCCATTTTTGCTTTAACAGCGGAAGGCGTCATGTCGATATGTTCTGCTATCTCTTTTAAAGAAGCCCTGGCATTGAATAAAACATATTTTAGAATCTGCCTATCTTTCGTATCAAGTAATTTTTGTTTTTTATCTGCAGTTCGGCTGTTAAACGATTCAAGAAATGCAGATCCTTTTTCTCGTACTATACTCACTTTGCTGCCGTTGAGATCTGTTTCGTCTAAAATAAAGTTGTTGCCCATAGCATCTTCCTGCAAGAATGTGAGGATAGTATAATTATGGATATTGCTTGCGTAAGATAGAAGAAAACTGTTCATAAATAATTCAAACTCATCAACTGTTCTTGTCGTTACTCCAAAATAAAGGTCATAACTCCCACTGCATAAACTGAGTGAAGTTACCTCTTCTTTGCTTAACAAATTGGTAGTCATAGAGTTTTCTTTTGTAATATTTGTTAATTTGACAAACACTTTAAACACCTCAAACCCCAGCTTTCTCTGGTCAATAAGCGTAAAGAACCCAGTGATGATTCCCCTCTTGATCAGCTGCTGGATCCTATACGCAACCACTTCCCGGGTGAGCCGAAGATGCCTGCCGATGGCAGTGTTTGAAATCCTGCAGTTTTTGGACAGCAAGAGAAGGATCTTTTTGTCGGTAAGGTCAATCTGCTGCTGCATGACATCCTGCAAGACCTGCCCTCTGAAATCTTCTGCCTTCATAATTTTTACGAAAGATATGATTATATAAAAAACTTTTGCTTTTTCGTAAAAAAATGAGGCGAAAATATTAACAGAATCATTTGCCAACCCTTTCACCATTCAGCATTTCTATTAAGAACAGGGGAGAAAGCAATGGCTCGTCAAGGAATAACCAGAACAAGCATGAACCGGGGCATAGTTTCATCATTCGCCCTCGCAGCCGGCCTTGTTGGGCTCGTTTCTTGCTTTCCCCAAGAATACAAAACAGACACCCCAACCTGCTTTACTGGCGCTGTTCAGGAAACCAGTGTTGAAAGATTTGTAAAAGATGTAGACAACACTGGACCGTATTATGCCAGCAGATTAGTAACACAGATTCAGGCAGATAATGGGAGAATGGTCTTTCTTCATGGCTTCGGGCCGGAAAATGGCAGCCGAGCAAGAATCTGCCTGTACGCCCCGCCAGAATATGCTGCCAGGCAGGATCATCTTTTTCCACGCATGAGGGATCCCAGCAAGTTCCTTCAAAATGATGTTTATACCGTGACAGCGGAGGAAATACGATGACTGCCAAAACAAAGAGAACAAGAACTGCAAAAGCTATTGCAGTAGCGCTGGCGTTGTTCGCCAGCAGCCAAAGCCCTGCATATCCCCATTACTATTGTGAATTGCCATCGTCGCATGCATCTTCGCCAAAACCATCAGAAACCATTGACGACTACATCGCCAAAAACAAAGAGAGATGGATCACCGAAGATTTCATGCCTTTCCTTCGTATGGACTGCACGAGCTCGAAATCAGGAGAAGATTTGGCCAAGAAGACAGAATGCGCATCATATCTGGAAAAGCTGCTTGTCAGGAAAGGATTTGAGCCAAACGTCTTTGTGAGGCAAGACGCTCCACGGCAGAATATGCTCCTTCATCCTGTTCAGGCGGATTTGAAGGATGTTCGGCCTGTCGTTTATGCGGAGGTCATGCGGGACGCATCTCTCCCGACCATTTTGTTTGACAGCCATTATGATGGCAGGCCAGTGAATGACAATGCTAAAGACCCTTGGGTAACAAACCCTTTTGAGCCTGTCAGAAAAAAGGTTGAAGAAGAATGGCATAGCGGGAAGATCCAGGATGAGCGAATCTATGCGCGCCGGGCCGTTGACAGCGCCGGCCACGTTATGGGCATCATCTGGGCGCTCGAAGCATATCTGCACGTTCATCACCAGCTGCCTGCCAATGTCAAGATCATGGTCGAGGGCGCAGAAGAAATCGGCAGTCCTGGCATGGATTCATTTGCTAAGCAGTATAAGCACATGCTTCGCGCAGACCTTGTTGTCATTGATGACTTATGGACGAATAGGCCGGGAATTCCCATCATTGAAGAGCGGCTGCGGGGAGGCATGAAGGGAAAGCTCTGTGTCGAGACCGCGGCAAAAGAAGGCCATTCCGGCAGCGGCAGTTACCTCCCTAACGCGCTCGGCATCTTGTCCAGTACCATGAACCGTGTTGTCAATCCGATGACCAAAGAGGTTGATCTGCCATCGTATGCCTTCTTTCCAAAGCCAACGCCCGAAGAGGTGGGGTATGTAAAAAAGCTTTATCCGGTATGGAACGTTGAAGAGCGAACAAGAGCGTATGGGGCGAAAGCTCTTGTCGGCGGTGCCCATCCAGCAGCCCAGACTGTCCTATATCCGTCATGGGACTGGGAAACCATCCCTGCAGGAGAGAACGGGCAGGAAGGAGTCATCCCATCAACAGCGTGCGTGAGCTTCAGCGTCCGCCTTGTTCCAGGACAGGATCCCTCAGCAATCTTTCATGATCTTGAAAAGAAGCTTCAACAACTGCCCGAATCGCGGTATGCAGCAGTGACGGCACGCCTTATCGCCAGCTATCCTGCTTTTCAGGCAAGCCTTGACAACAAATACACCCCCACTATCCGAATGGCGCTCCAGCAGGCGTTTGGGACAAGCGGATTAGAGCACGGATTAGAGATTGACTGGAATGGGGCAGGAGAGCCTATCGCTTCTTACCTTCAATCAACGCTTGGCGCTCCAGTCTTTCTCACGGGATACGGCCATCCCAATGATAATCCCCATGCCACGAATGAGGGAATGCTGGTGGATCACGGCCTTTTGGTCGGTGTGAGGGCAAACGTGAATATCATCACTAATATTGGAAAAGAAAAGAGGTGATTTGTCAATGCGCCAGAAAGGGAAAAAATTTAGAATTATGTGCGATAGTATATCACGCCAAATCTTAAAACAAACCATCCTAAAAGATTGAGGAGGCATATCCCATGAAATTTCAACGGGTCATTTCCAATGTCGCCCTTGCTGTTGCGCTTGGCGCAGCAGCGTCGTGCGGTACCGCTTTTCGTCAAGGACCTGACGGCATTCACCGCATTGAACTAGCGTTTTTAGCGCCGGATAGCGATTACCTAGTTTGTCCTGTTCCCCTCCAACCGCAGGCGATGTCTGGCGATTCCCCTGCTGCTAGTGCCGCTTACCTTGCTGAAGAGCAGCGATTCATTCAGGATCAGCAGCGATATCACGCCTGCATTCAGAAAGTGTCATCCCTTGATCCAGGCTTTAGCATTGCTGTCGTGGTGGACGCTCCAAAAGCCATGGATAAGCAAGCTGAATTCCTTGCCAAGCGAGAAGACAAAAGCCAGCTTGAGAAGTACAACGCTGACCTGAATGCTACCAACCAATCTATCCTGGACACGCTAAAAGCTGCAAGCGCAGCTGACGTGAAGCCAGAAGTAACTATCAACCCGGTCATTACTATCAATCCAGAAACAACAGTCACCCCAGGAACGACGGTCACTCCGATTGTCAGTGGCGAATCTCCAGCACCGCAAGCCCTCTACCAACCAGGGGTTCCAGGCGCTGTCCGCGCTGCTGCTGGTGCGTGGGTGACGAGCGAGTATCAGCAACACTCTCTCTCCATGGACCAGCAGCGCGCCATCTGCAATAATGACCAAGTGCAGGGGTATGCTGTTGAGGGTCTTGGGGCAGTCAGGTTTGCGGAATGCGGCTTTGATGTTCCGTCCGACAACGGCCTTGTTGCCCGCTTGTCGGGCATGGCATTGCACGGCGACCTTGCCAACAAAACGATCCTGCTTTGCGGGAATGCTGACCAGTATTCTGCAGCACGGTGTCCATCTCAAACCAATACCAACCTCTCCGGCCATCGTGCTGTCAATGTCCTTAATGCTCTTGCCATAACTGCCGGTGACAAGGCTCTTGAAAAAACCCATGCCGATGTCTGCCCTAATGGAGATGCTCTTGATGAGCGAAGCGTCCAAGCCTATATTGTCATGCCGCAACAGCCGAGCAGCTGAATCATAAAACACTGAAATCGCAAAGCAAAATCGCACAACGAACAACCTCATAACCAAGAGCATGCCACTCGATGCCCTCCTTCGGACCATGCAGCGCGCTGCCATCACCAGTGCCGCAACTATCATGATAATGTGGTGCAGCGCCAGCTCTCCGCCGTTGGCTGGCTCGCAAGGGCGGCAAGAAAGAACGCCAGAGCCTTCACCATCTCCATCATATATACTTCTTCATCAGCTCGAGGCTCAACCATCTCTGTCGTCTCGTGTGCTTCCCCGTATTGAAGCCCCTCCCTGCGCTGATGCTGATGGAGATGGCGTTTGCCAGAATTTTCCCCCTAGAGATTGCAATGATGAAAACCCGCTTGTCACCCAAGAGCCGGCGCCGCCAGCACAGCTCTTTTCCCTCGATGGCGGCTTCATCAATAACGCTGTCTGGGACAGCGGCGGCACCAGAGTCGCCTTCATCCAGACTGGTGGTTTTTCTGGAACGCCCTATCCGACCTTTTCCGAGGCGTGGCTGACGATCCTTGACATTTTGCCTGATGGGTCGTCACGCCTTTCAGCCCAATATGGTTTGCCGCTCGGCGCGTTTGCCATGCCGCATGATATTTTCATGTACGACTTTTCCGGAAGCAAGGCTCTCTATGGTGTTTTTGAGTGGACGGACGAGGAACTTGTTTCTGCGTATGGCTATGGTGTTTTTGTTGCTGATACAACCACTGGCGAAAGCACGATGATACATAGAGGAATCGGAACAAGCGAGCGTGGCACGCTTTTTGATGGCGGCAATAAAGTGGTGTTCGAGTGCGGAAGGTACAAGTGCGGCTTTCCGGAATTGTGCATCGCCAATGCTGACGGAAGCTCCCTGGAACTGGTTGTTGACGCCTGGACTGTCGAGGAACGGCACAGGATTTCAGGCTGGGCGTTGTCCAAGGATGAGCTTTCCCTTTTATACACTATCACGAATGCACGAGCCTTGAGTTCTCCTGTTTGCGCTCCGCCCCCATTTGATGAAAGTGACGAATCCCTCTCTGACGTTGCGCTATACACTGTTGATCTAGCAACAAGGGCGAGACATCATATCACGTCACTCCCTTTGATTCCACGATATGATGAGCTGGTCCCTGCTCGCTACGCTGAACTCTCTTTTTTAGTGTCAGGCGTGCTCCTCATCAATCTTTTCGATGATTACGGTGCTTACGAGTGCCTTGTCATGGACGTCGCTTCCAGCTCGTTCCAGTCTCTTGGTATTGAAGAGTCTGTTTCAGACTGCTCGTGGGCTTCTGGCAGCTCCAGCATCCTCCTCCGTCACGGCTTTGATGAGTATCAGCTTCTCCATCTTGGTGATAATGCAATGTCGCTGCGGTACCATCTGGAACCCGGTGGCAACGACGTTTTGAATCCGACAGCCACAAGTATACTGTCTGTCGTTCATCATTCCAGCTATTTTATGGATGATCTTATTGAACAGAACGACAATGTGCTCGTAACCTACCTCCCATGTGGATTGCTGAATGAAGGGCTATAACATCACACAAACCAAAACAGGTGAAACCATGAGCTTAACAAAATTATTGTCAAGAAAAACACGATTCGCCCTTGGCTTGGCAGGACTGCTTCTTGCTTCCTCTGCTTCCTGCGGGCAAAAGCCGAAAACAGAAGAATCAACGTATGAAGAAACAACTTCTGGTGGAGCAGACAGTGGCAACGGCAGTGAGCAATCCGGGGAAGGATCCTCCAATACCGGGAGTAACTACCCTAGTTCTGATGGTGATAGCAGCAATACTAATGACAGTGAGTCAGGAGGCGTTGATGATTATTACGAAGAAGATTACTCGACTTCAACCTTTTTTATTGACGATGTTGATCCTATTTCAGCAGCAACATCGGCAATCGGATCTTGGGCTGATGATGAAATCGCCTCGGGGGCAGATTATGGAGGATGTCCTGTCCATAGCTGCATTACGAGCCCGGAGCCGCGGAGTACGAATTGGGTTGACATCCTTGGTGCCGTCTATGTTGTCGTAAAGGATGGTGAACGAGCTGTTTCTGGCCTTGATGCCAGAGTTGCACGAGACACGGCAGAGCTGAACAGGGCATATTCTTCGATGAATGTCCAATTTAACACTGCATACTACAGTGTTACTGAGCTTGACCATCCAGAATGGTGGGACGTGACCAATGACGAATTTGATAATATGTTAAACGCTGTAAAAAATGATGACGCCCAACCATGGTGGCCGATCGTGTATGTTCGCACCATCAATGGCGGGGCCCATGCAGGGCAGGCGTACCAGTGCAGCAATCGCGGCATTGTCCTCGCGCGAAGCGCTCCTGCCCAAACTGCAGCTCACGAGTTCGGCCACCAGATGTGCTTGTACCACACCCATGAAGCGTCGTGCGGTGAAGAAGCATGTGAGGGAAGCAGCTGTGACACATCAGGCGATTTTATTTGTGACACGCTAGCCGACCGGACGTATGATGGCTGCAGCGAATCAGGATGTTCTAAAACATGCGGTGGTCGTTGCGCCAACAGACAATTATATGTCATATCATGGCTCTTGCAGAGATACGTTTACGGAACGCCAGCTCGATGTTATGAAGTGCTGGCTGAACAGCAGATAAAACAGTGGCATTTGCTATCATAAAAAAAATTGTGAAAGTAAGAAGAAAAATAAGGCTGCCAATTGATCACATCGTTCGATCACTTGATACCATCCGGCCTGATCTCATACTCTGCTGTGGTATTTTTAACATAAGCAATCCATTTGAAGGAGGCATCATCACCAACATGGTGAATGATCAACGCTTGGCGTAGCATGGTGAATTCGCCTGCACGTAAACCAGCCCTCTGCTTCGTACGCATTCAAAAGCTCATCTTTAACATAAAAGCAGACGATGCGGCCGTGAAATGCTGCCGTAACCATTTTTTTTGCATGATCTGCTGAAACGTACATCACGTTCTTTCTGTCATCTCCATAGAACGCTTCAAAGGAGAACCTGCCTTGCCGATCAAGCCTGCCCTTGATATTTCCACGAAAAAGAAGAGTTAAGCCATATCGTCTGAAGTCTCGCGGAGACGTACGCCAGCGATGAAAGAGATACTTATATGCTTCTTCTCGGGCATCATCCAATTCTAAGGACCCTACTTTTTCCTCTAATAAGCATGCTTTTATGTTTTTTGTTTCTTTATTCATCTCTCCTATCGTTGGCGATGGAAGGAGTGGCTTTCCACGGATATCATACAAAAATAATCTTCCTTTGTCATGAACAAGAATAACAAGAGAGCATTGGCCGTGTTCAGGATCATGTTCCGGGACCGTAAATCGCTGTTTTCCAAATGCGACTCTTCTGTTTTTGGGCAATGGAAGGACTTGCACCCCTTGTGTTGACGCGATGATAGACGGGGGGATGAGATGATATGTGAAAAACTTTCCAGAAGGATAGGCTTCTTTCTTTTTTAGAACCGTTTGTCCATGATAAAGAGTAACCTCTGCATAGTGTGGCTTTATAGTTACGTCGGCTCGTGCTCGGCCACGTGGCACTTTACTCTCTGGCAATAAGGAATAAGTCTCATCACCTCCAAGAATATTCACTCTATACACAGCATACCTCCCTCTGTATGATGGCTGGATTGTTCTTGTGATGGATCCGCTAAGAAGCACGCCTTCACGCTGCAGATTATTAGGGTTTATTACCTTCAGCAAATACTCTAATGCTCCCTGAAATCGCTTGGATACCGAGCAATTACGAACAGTAGCGAGATGAAGATATATCGAATCACTCAGCCTTCTCTTGTCTCTTGCAGAGGCTTTAAGCTCTTGAAGAATTGTTTTTTCCAGCTTTGAAACCATGCTTTGGAGGAATAAAGGAATGTTTATAAAACCTTTCCCGGACAACAATCAACATAAATATAACCTCTTTTTCTAAGAAAGCCATGCAACACTCCCTCACCCGCAAGCTCCCCAACGGCAAGCTCGTCCGCCTCTTCGTCGAAGTGCAGGACACTATTACCAGCCTCACCATTACCGGCGACTTCTTTGCGCATCCAGAAGAGAGCATTGAACAGATGGAGAAAGTCTTATTAGGGCTTCCAAAAACGGTGCCAGCCAGCGATATCCAGCAAAAGCTTGATGCGTATGCTGCTGAAAACAAGGTCATCCTTGTCGGCCTGACAACCGAAGCCCTGGCAGGCATGATCGTGGAGGCGTTGGGCCATGATTGATGCGGCGACATGGAGGAGTATTCCGCTGGCAGCCAACAGCGCCGCCATGAACATGGCGATTGATGAAGCGATCAGCGAGGCTGTTGCTGCAGGCTCGTCTCCGCCGACCATCCGCTTCTACCAATGGGAGCCGGGCGCCGTGTCCATCGGCTATTTTCAGGGCCTGCATCAGGAAGTTGATGTCGCGTTATGCCGGCAGAAGGGGATCGACATCGTCCGCCGCCGCACTGGCGGAGGGGCGGTCTATCACGACACGAAAGGGGAGATAACGTACAGTGTCATAGCTCCCGAAGCGATGTTTCCAAAAGATATCATCGCGTCCTATCATGTCATCTGCGGCTGGATCATCCGCGGGCTGAAACACCTCGGCATTGAAGGATCCTTCCATCCCATCAATGACATCCTAGTTGGAGGGAAGAAGATATCCGGCAATGCCCAGACACGGAGAGGCGGCGTTCTTCTTCAGCATGGCACGATACTCTACGATCTCGATCTTGACACGATGTTTTCCGTCCTCCGCGTCGGAAAAGAAAAGCTGTCTGACAAGCAGATTCAGGACGCGCGGCAGCGCGTGACGAGGCTGCTGGATCATGGCAGCTTCACGAAAGAAGAGCTGTATCAGGCGCTGCTGCAAGGGTTCACTGAAGATAAGCTATGGCAGCAGGGAACCTTGACAGAAGGCGAACAGCGCCGTGCGGCGGTATTAGTGGAAGAGAAATATGGTCGGAAGGAATGGACAGGGAGGAGATAGCCTTATGCTCTTTTTTTTCTCCCCATCACTTCCCAGCCCTCTCCCCTGCCTCCATCATCGTCTCCGAAAAGGTTGGGTGGGGATGGATCGTCAGGGAAAGATCATCGATGGTTGCGCACATCTCTATC
>JACPCA010000025.1 GCA_016180035.1 Candidatus Woesearchaeota archaeon | reverse complement strand
ATCGCCGCTTCAATCAATCCCATGAATAATGGCGCTGGCTTCAGCAGAGTGGACTTCAGTTCCGGATGAGCCTGCGTGGCGACGAAAGAAGGATGATCAGAATATTCGATGAATTCGACCAGCTTTCCGTCTGGCGACATCCCGGACAGCACCATGTCGCCGCGTTCAGAAAGGATGGCATGATAAGCAGGATTGACCTCATAGCGGTGGCGGTGGCGTTCGGACACCCTCTCCTGGCGGCCGTAGGCCTCCCACACCCTTGTGCCTTTCTGGAGCACCGCAGGATACGCGCCAAGCCGCATCGTGCCGCCAAGGTCTTTCACGTTCAGCTGGCCTGGAAGAATGTCAATCACCGGATGCGGCGTGTCCTTGTCCACCTCCGTGGTGTTCGCGCCGGCAAGCCCGCAAACATGCCGTGCATATTCAACAACCGCAAGCTGAAGCCCGTAGCACAGGCCGAGGAAGGGAATCTTGTTCTCCCGGCATTCCCTGATCACGTTGATCTTTCCCTCAATGCCGCGCGTCCCGAACCCGCCTGGGACGATGACCCCGTCAACATTGCGCAATTCTTCGTGGTAATCATGCTCGTCGCTGGTCTCGAGCCATTTGACCCTGACTTTGCAGTTCAGATGCGCGCCGCAGTGCGACAGCGCTTCCAAGATGCTGGCGTAGGAGTCGCCGAGGCTGGTATATTTTCCGCAGATGGCGATCGTGAGCTGCTCGCGGCTGCTCCCATCTCCTGAATTCATCGCCTTGACGAGCTCGCGCCATGCAGGGTTTGGCGTTATCAGATTCATGCCGAACTTCTTGCAGATGACATCAGGAAGGCCCTCTTCTTCAAACAAGAGCGGGATCTTGTAAATGTTATCCACATCCAGCCCGGTGATGACTGCTTCTTTTTCCACGTCGCACAAGTTCGCGATCTTTTCCTTGATCTTGTCTTCAATCTTGTGCGCGCATCGGCCGATGATGATGTCCGGGACTATCCCTTTCTGGCGGAGGATGTTCACGCTCTGCTGCGTCGGCTTGGACTTCTGCTCGTTCACCCCATACGGGATCGGGATGTAGGTGAGGTGGACGTACAGCACGTTTTCAGGGCCCAGTTCCTTCTTGAGGCCGCGGACTGCTTCGACGTACAGCTCGTTTTCAATGTCCCCGATAGTTCCGCCGACTTCAATGAGAAGAACGTCTGCCTGTTCCTCTTCTGCAGTATTGTAGAACCACTTTCGGATCAGCTGAGGAACATGCGGCACGAACTGGACGGTCTTTCCGAGATAATCACCCCTGCGCTCCTTCTCTCGGATCCTTTCAAAAACCTTGCCCATCGTGAGGTTCCACTTGAACTTGCAGGCCATGTTCAGAAAGCGCTCGTAATGGCCGAAGTCCATGTCCACTTCGCCTCCGTCGTCAAGCACGAACACTTCGCCGTGCTCGATCGGATTCATCGTGCCGGGGTCAACATTGAGGTAGCCGTCACACTTGATAGGGATGACCTTCATATTGCCGCAGAGAAGATTTCCGATAGAAGCCGTGGCGATTCCCTTGCCTAGGCCGGACAATACTCCGCCAGTGACCACGATGCATTTGAACGCCATTCTTTTGT
The DNA here is from genome assembly GCA_016180035.1 of Candidatus Woesearchaeota archaeon. GTDB lineage: Archaea > Nanobdellota > Nanobdellia > Woesearchaeales > UBA12501 > JACPCA01. The sequence goes on along the minus strand of JACPCA010000025.1, from coordinate 28,028 downwards.
TCCCCTCCTTTTTGTGAGACATCAAAGCAGGTATCTTATAAACATTATTATAAACAATTTTATAAACAATTATGGCCAGCTTCAAAACAAAGCAGACCACAGCCCGCTCACGAAGCCAAACCCGTCAAATGGCGGGATAGGGATCATGTTGAGGAGGAACAGGAACATATTGATGCGCTTGGTCAGATACACTGCTGCCTTGAACTTCTTCTTGACCAGGTTCTTCTTGAGCAGCAAGGCTGATCCAAGCCAGAGGACCAGGTTGAGCAACGGCCCTGCGGCAGCGATAGCGCTGGATGCCAATGGCGCAACACTGCTGTGCGTGACATACCCTGGGATGAAGAAGATAAACCCGAAATTGAGCAGTTTTAGGAGAATACCGAGGCCAAGGAAGGGGTAATGCGCGTGAAAGACCGCTTGTGCCCCAAAGCTGAGCGCGACAAATTTATGCGCCAGCTCGTGGAGGATGATGGCAGGGGCAGTGATGATGGCAGCAAACTGGATGTCCTTCCACGTTGTTGAGGTTGGCAATGACTCCGTCATTTCTCCAGAAGAAAAATCGTGCTTGGGGAATGCATCCTTGAAGAGGTACCCTAACGCGAGGGTCATGATCAGCAGGTCAATGACCTCTCGGATTGTGATGAGCATACTGTTCCAAAACGGTTCTTATTTAAAAGGATTGTGGCAAAACTTGCTTTGAGAAAGGCTTTCTACAAAGCAATTTTGTGCGACATATTTATATAACCCCTCTTTAGCACTCGCACCATGGACAAAAAAATAGCGGCGAAAGGCAGCACGGTGTCAATCCATTACACCGGGACATTTCCTGACGGCATGGTGTTTGACAGTTCCGAAGGCCGAAGCCCTATCACGTTTACCATCGGTGAAGGCACGGTAATCCACGGGTTTGAATCGAATGTCACCGGCATGGCAGTCGGCCAGGAGAAAGAGTTTGACGTTTCTCCCGAGGCTGGCTACGGTGCAAAAAAGCAAGAGCTCATCAAGGAGTTCCCAAAAGAAAAATTTCCGGATAAGGACAAGCTCAAGGTCGGCCAGGTCATCGGCTTTACCAGTCCTGAAGGAACGACGTACCGGGCTGTTGTTTCCAGCATTGGTTCGTCAACAGTGGCGTTGGACTTCAATCATCTTCTTGCAGGAAAGACGCTGCATTTTAAGATAAAATTGGTGGATGTTAGAGAATAAGACTGAGATAACTACATGGAGAAAAGTGCCAGGGCCGGTCAGCCTTTCTTTGTCAGCATCACCTTAATCGTCCCAGCCTTTTTCCCCTTCACGGTCACCAGCACTTTCTCATTCTGTGACGGCCCAAGCTGGAAGGAAGATGTATCAAACACGACGCTTGTCCCGTCTGCAGTAAGCTCCACATCCTGCGAGACTCCCAGCGTGTTGGAGACTGAAATCACTGCCTGGTTCTTGTCGTCCAGCGGAAGGCTTGAGATAGGGATCGGGACTGTTTCTGTTATCGCGCCGTCAGACTCGATAACACTCGTGTCAACAGCGAGGCCGGTGATGGCTGGTGTTCCAAGATATTGAAAGCTGATGATGGCGCCGCCAAACGCAGCGAGCACAGCAACAGCAAGAAGCATGCCTAACGTCTTATTGGAGAGCTGGGTCATGGCCGGCCATCCTCCCCCTGTGGAAGATCTTGCTGTTTTTCATCAACACCCTGCGGGTTAGGGTGCTGCTCGAGCACGCTCGCGCCGACAAGGCGGATCTCTGCCTGTTTTGCCGTGATAAGAAGCTCATTGCTCCCAGCGCTGGACTTCACGCTGTTCAGCACGGTCCATGTCCCGACTGCGGAGATGAGGATGACTAACACGATGAGAATAGCAATCGTAGTGTTCGATACATCTGTTGATTCGGCCATACGAGTTGAAGGGAGGGTCACATTTATAAATATTTTTGTTATCCAGGCTCCACCCTGCCAGCGTTGCTCTAAATGTATCGTCAATAAAGTGTCATTAATATAAACAAGCGTGTCATTCTTCCTGCCATGCCACCATGGATCCACCAATACAAGCCGAAGCGTTGTGCCGATCTGCAGGGCCAGGATGCTGCCCTGAAGCAGCTCCAAGCGTACATCACTGCGCCCCCTAAAGGAAAGGCTGCCATCATCTACGGTCCGTCCGGATGCGGCAAGACGTCGAGTGTCCATGCGCTTGCTGCGGAGCATCATCTTGAAATTCTTGAAGTCAACGCTTCCGACGTGCGCAACAAGGAACAGATCGAGTCTGTGCTGGGGCAGGCCATCAAGCAAAGATCCCTGTTTTCACAAGGGAAACTCGTGCTGGTTGACGAGATTGACGGCCTCAGCGGAATGCATGACTATGGCGGCGTCTCTGCCATCGCCGGCCTTATCGGGCAGTCTCGTGTTCCTATCGTCTGCACGGCAGAGAATCCCTTTGACAAGAAGTTCAGCGAGCTGCGCAAGAAGTCTGTCATGATCGAGTTCGTGCCGCTCCCTGCCGGCGCTGTCGCTGCCATCCTGTCCGACATCGCGGGCAAGGAAAATATTTTGGCAGGGAAGGATGCGCTGGAAGCTCTTGCCCGGCGAAGCGGCGGGGATGCGCGAGCCGCCATCAATGATCTTCAAAGCCTGAGCATCGGCGACGGCACGCTGTCGGCATCAAGCCTTGACGCCCTCAGCGAGAGAGAGCAGAAGAAGTCTATCATTGACGCCCTGCTGCTGATCCTGAAGACGACCGACCCGTCCATCGCCATCAACTCACTTGACAATGTTGATGACGACCTGGATATGATCTTTTTGTGGATCGATGAGAACCTTCCATCAGAATACCGGAAGCCGATCGATCTTGCCAGGGCGTATGATTTCCTTTCTGCTGCCGACATCATGCGGCGCAGGATCCGGCGATGGCAGCACTGGAGGTTCTTAGTGTACATCAATGCGTACCTTTCTGCAGGGATCGCTGTGTCCAAAGGCCAGAAATACTCTTCTTTTGTTTCGTACAAGCCGACGACGCGATTGCTCAAGCTTTGGCAGGCCAATATGAAGTACCAAAAGCGAAGCGCGATCGCGGACAAGATTGCAGGAGTGACGCACGCATCCAAGCGGCGCGCCTTGCAGGACATCCTTCCTTCGGTGAAGGCCATGATGGGGAAGAATGGCGCTCTTGCCATGGCGCTTGCTCAAGAGTTTGATCTTGATGAGGAAGAAGCGGCGTGGATGAGAAGACAGTGAAAAATTAAACGAGAAATAACTGTGTTTTACTTTTTTTGTAGGCCAGTATCTCTTTATTTATCTTTTCTTCTCATTCTTCTGGCTGTGGTCCACCAGCCCCAGGATCCCGCCGACCAGCCCGAAGATGGTCCCCCCACCTAAGAGGCTGCAGACCAGCACGATAATAGAGCCTTTCATCTGCTTTGCCGAGTCCCTCATCCAGACAGAGCCGAGGATGGTTAAGCCAGCAGTGGCAAGAAGATAAACGCCGATAAAGCCGAAGAGCACAAGGAAGAAGTCTGGCGGCATAGGATTTGCCGGCATCTCTCCAGCCTCTACAGGGATAGATGCTATGACAGCTCCCAAAAAGAATCCAAAGAAGATGAAAAACAAACTCATCATCAACCCAAGAATGCCGCCGATAAGAGAAAGGATCCACGCTGCCTTGCCAAGGCCGGTTTCGGAAGCTGTTTTCGATGATGCCATATATTGTACCTTCTATTACTAAATTACTGATAAAGAGGGGTATATATAAAGTTTCTTCTTTTTGTTTTCTTGCTGTTTGTATCCGGATAGAGTCGATTGGGCTCTGTAGAAAGGGTTATACTTATACGGGGCGCCGCCGTGCCTAAACTTTGTTTAGGTCTCTTTTATTCCCCACCTGCCCGGGCGAGTGGGGAATAAAAGAGAATTTTCAAGGAAAATCACGGCGGCGCCCCAAATCTGTGTTTTTTAGTCAAAAACAGCAGTTTGACGATTGACCCTGAAGAAAGATTTTCTACAAAGCCAGCCCATTGGCAATCTATATAAACCACCAGCTTTTTTGCAGGCTCATGGGGAAGAAAAGCAAGCGGCGGGAGCAGGCGCGGCAGCGCTTATCTCAGGGAGGGGCACCTTCGGCGTCAGCTTCACGCAGCATGGCAGCCGATGATTCTTCATCTATCTCATCTGGCTCTCTCCACGGTTCTTCACGTTCTCCATTTTCCCATCCCCCCTCCAATTCTCCAGAAAAGAGCGCTCTGAAGCGCGTGTATGAAGATCATTACAAACTGCTTCTTTTTATCCCGGTTATTCTTCTCCTCCTTGCTCTTGCTCAGATCGGGTACCAGATGGCAACCACGGGGGATTTTATCTATAAAGGAGTTTCTCTTAAAGGCGGCATTACCATGACCGTGACATCGCTTCCGGCAGGGGCTGATGCTGTTGATGTCGAAAATGCCCTTTCCAGCCAATTTCCCGAGCAGGACATCGGTGTCAGAGTCCTCACCACAGGCGGGGGAGTCTCTGGCATGATCATCGAAACAGATCTTCCTTCTGCGAGCCAGATGAATGAGTTCCGTGACCAGTTTGTGGAGGCAGTGGAGTCATTGCTCGATCTGAAACGCAGCAGCTACAGCGTCGAAGTTGTCGGGTCATCTCTTGGCGAGAATTTCTTTTCCCAAACGATCAAGTCTCTTTACATCGCTTTCCTGTTCATGGGCATGGTCGTGTTCCTCTATTTCGGCCAGGGGGGAAAGCAGAAGACAGCATCCGTCGTGCTTTCCATCCTTGCCGCGCTGTTCCTCTTCACCGGCAAAAGCATCATCTTTGCCCTTCTCTCCTACGCTATCGGGATCGGGCTTCTTGTCATGTACTTCCTGAACAGCATCCCCAGCATCGCAGTCATCCTCGCTGCCTTTTCTGATGTTGTCATGACTATCGCCGTCGTGAACTTGCTGGGCGTCCGGATCTCGACTGCCGGCATCGCTGCCTTTCTCATGCTGATCGGGTATTCTGTTGACACGGACATCCTCCTATCTACAAGAGTGCTGAAGAGAAAAGAAGGCAGCGTCATGGACGGCGTGTACAGCGCCATCAAGCCAGGCGTGCTGATGTCCTTGACGACCATCATCGCTGTCGCGATCGGCCTTGTCTTTTCCAAATCCGAGGTCCTGTCCCAGATCATGCTGATCGTCCTCATAGGGTTATTTGCTGATATCCTCAACACATGGATCCAGAATGTCAGTATCCTCCGATGGTTCCTGGAGGTCCAAGAAAAGAAAAAGATGAGAGACCCTAAACTAAGCTCATAAACTAACCTAACGCCATGGGAAAGTTCAAAAAATTGTTCACCAGCGTCCGCATGATCCTCCTGATCGTGTTCCTTCTCCTTGCAGTCATTGCTATCCACCCATCACTCGACCGAGAAGGGGTTGCTGTCCGAAGCGTGGTGAAGAACAGCGCCGCAGCGCTTGCCGGCATTGAAAGCCCACTTCCAACAACATCTCCTATGGGCAGAGAGCTCATCTTAAGCGTGAACAATAAGCCGATCAAGACCGTGGAGGATTATTACGCTGCAACAGAAGGGCTTGGCAGCAATATCACTGTTCAAGTCAAGACCACTGCTGGGGTATACCGCCTGACGACGAAAGACAAGACAGAGATTATCACCTTGAACGAGACCGAGCTGAAAGAAGTCAACGAGACTGTTCTGGTGAATACTACGGTTAACGGGACGATTGTCCAATCGAATGAGACCGTCACCAAGCTGGTCGAGGTTCCAAAGACAGAAACGCACGTTCTTGGCACTGAAGGCCTCGGCCTGAAAGTGTATCCTGCTCCTCAGAACAACCTCCGTAAAGGGCTTGATCTCGAAGGAGGGACTCGCGTCCTTCTTGAGCCCGAGGATGCCTTGTCCGATGCAGACATGGAAATCCTGCTCTCCAATATGCAGGAGCGCCTGAACGTGTTTGGGCTGAGCGATGTCGTTGTCCGGAAGACGAAAGACCTTACCGGCAAACAGTTCATCCTCGTCGAGATCGCTGGGGCAAATGAGGATGAGGTGAAGGATCTTCTTTCACGGCAGGGAAAGTTTGAGGCAAAGATAGCTAATGAAACTGCGTTCCAGGGCGGCAAAGACCTCACGTTCGTCTGCAGGACAGCAGACTGTTCTGGCATTGATCCTCAGGCTGGCTGTTCTCCAGCGCCAGACGGCTGGGCGTGCCGCTTCCGCTTTTCCATCTCTCTTACGCCCGAAGCTGCTGCTAAGCACGCTGCCATGACAGAAAAACTTGCCGTTGTTGCCGGCTCGGGCGGCGCTGATACAGCCTATTTGGATCAGCAGCTGGACCTGTATCTCGACGACCAGCTGGTTGATTCATTAAATATCGGAGCAGACCTTCAAGGCCGCGTCGTCACGGACATCTCTATCACCGGCTCTGGCTCTGGCGCATCGCAGGAGCTTGCCATGCAGGGCGCGCTCGACAGCATGAAGCGGCTCCAGACCATCCTCATCACCGGCAGCCTGCCGGTCAAGCTGTCCATTGCCAAATCTGACACCATTTCTCCGGCGCTGGGTGAATCGTTTGTTAAGAATGCGATATTTATCGGCCTTTTGGTGATTGCCGCTGTCGCTCTTGTCATCATCATAGCGTACCGGAAACTTATCATTTCCATCCCTATTATCATCACGCTGCTGTCAGAGGTCATCCTCATGCTCGGCCTTGCGTCGTTGATCAGATGGAACCTTGACCTTGCTGCCATCGCAGGCATCATCATCGCAGCAGGAACCGGCGTCGATGACCAGATCGTCGTGATCGATGAGCTGCAGCGGGGAGCAAAAGCAGACGACATCAACTGGGCCAAGCGCATCAAGCAGGCGTTCTTCATCATCCTGGCGGCGTACTTCGCGACGGTGGTTGCCATGATCCCGCTCTTGTTTGCAGGAGCCGGCATGCTGAAAGGATTTGCCTTCACCACCATCGCCGGCATTTCGTTCGGAGTCTTTATCACCAGGCCAGCCTTTGCGGTCATGATGGAGACCTTGCTGAAGAAGGAGTAGATCTGGCGCATTTGTCATGGTTAAAAATTAAATTGAAGAATTAACAGATTATCAAAAAAGGTGTGGCATGAAAACGATCGTTCTATCCCTTGGCGGCTCGATTCTTGCCCCCGATAATATCAATATTTCTTTCCTTCGCCAGTTCAAGGCCTTGCTTGATCGCTTCTCCTCATTCCGGTTCATCATCGTGTGCGGCGGCGGAAAGCCGGCGCGAGCCTACCAGGAAGCAGCGCAAGAGCTCGTCCCTTCTATCGGCAAGGACAGCCTCGACTGGGTTGGCATCATGGCGACGCGGCTGAATGCCGAGCTTGTCCGCGTCCTGTTCGGCGAGGATGCGCACGCTGCCGTCATCATCGACCCGAAAGAAAGATTGCCAGCCGCGAGGCGGATCATCGTTGCTGCAGGCTACCAGCCCGGCCATAGCACCGACATGGATGCTGTCCTGCTGGCAAAAAATATCCGTGCAACTCTTGTCGTAAACCTATCCAACATCGAGTTCGTCTATGACAAAGACCCAAAGAAGTTCAAGGATGCCAAAAAGCTGGAAAATCTTTCCTGGAAGCGCTTTCGAGCCCTTGTTGGCGACACCTGGGCTCCTGGCATGAATGTTCCCTTTGACCCTGTCGCAAGCAAAGAAGCAGAACAGTCCGGCATGACTGTTATCATCGCAAAAGGAAACGATCTTGACAATCTAAAGAAGATCATTCTTGGCAAGCCGTTTCGCGGGACAAAAATCCAGTGATGAACAAGACCGGCCATAAAGAAGAGACCAACCATCGAAGAAAAAGCACGGAGCACATCGCTGTGCTCCGGAAGGAAATTCAACATTCAGGCATTATCTGATGATACTGCCTAAACATATCCATTTACCTTCGCTTGCTTTTCTTTGCAGCCTTCTTGGAAGCTGCCTTTCTGCCCTTTCGGGCAACTTTTCGTTGTTTCTTTGCCATATGTTGTATTCTCCGCCTTCCGCCTTTGTTGGGGAAAGTCGTTGATCAGAATCATCAAACTCCAAATAATGCACCAAGACGGTGTATTTCCCGTCGAAAAACACGCTTTTCACGACGAGAAATGAGCGTTATATTTAAGGCTTTGCGATATTGCGTTCCTTCATGAACAAAAATAGTTAACAAAACCGGCAGAGCCGGTAACGTGGCACTCGCGCCGCCACGATTGCAGTTTGCTATCAATTCCATTTTTTTGCTCCACAATGTTGAGGAGCAAAAAAATGGACATGACTAATAGGCCTATGCGTGGCGGCGCCGCAACTCGTTACCCGCTGAACGAAGTGAAGCCGGGTATTTTATTTTATGATAAATACGCCTATGATACGACCGCAACTTGCGCCATGGCGCTTTCCGACACGAACTTTTAAATACACCTGCTCTTTCACCAGATCATGGACGGCAAAATCGACGGCAAAAAGGCTCTTTTCAGCAGCTCTGGCAAGCATATCGTGACTGACCTGACCAAGGATTTTCACACCAAAGACGGGTTCATCACTGCTGCCGATCTCCAACTTGGAGGGAAGGTAAAGAGCAGCAAGAACATCGAGTTCCATGTTGTTCCCGCAACCTTCTCCGACCTTCTTGAAAAGATAAACCGGCACGCCCAGATCATCTCTCGGAAGGATATCGGGATGATCCTTGCCACGGCTTGTGTTGATTCGTCCTCTCTCGTCGTTGATGCCGGAGCAGGCTCTGGCATGCTGTCCTGCCTTCTTTCAAAATATGTCAAGAGCATCGTGGCGTATGATATCGATCCGCGAAGCCTTGAAACGACGCGGAAGAACGTGGACAAGCTGGGGCTGAAGAACGTGACGGTAAAAGAGGGAAATGTGTACGAGAAGATCGATGAATCCAACGTTGACCTGGTGACCTTGGATCTTCCTTCTCCCTGGCTTGCTCTTGCAAACGCCTGCGCTGCGCTCAAGCCCGGCGGGTTTTTGGCCGTGTACAGCCCGCAGATCATCCAGTCCCAGCAGACCGTGATTGAAGCAGAAAAGCATGCGCTTGCCTATGTGAAGACGATCGAGCTGATCGAGCGGAGCTGGGCATTGTCCGAGCGCCAGTGCCGGCCAGGCTTTGACGCACTGGGGCATACGGGATTTCTTAGTTTTTTCAGAAGGGTTTAATGCTTAAAAAGTACGGGCACCTGTTCATAGGATAATACTTGTTACAAATAATACAGCTTCCCCTCCGACTTCTGCTGCCGGTCTGCCTGGGAGCCGATCTTGTTCGCTCGCGGCCTGGCGCTCTCGATGTCTCGGCGAAACGTGATGCCCAAGCCTTCCAAGAACATGTTCATGCCTTCTTCCATCGGAAAAATGCCGCGGACCACGCCGTTTTCTGCAGGGACGCCGTCCACGACGCAGATCCGGTCGGCGATGGAATCAATGAACAGCAGGTCGTGGTCGACGATCATGGCAGACGCTGCCCGCAGCTGGATCATGCTGCGGATGGCCTTGGACACGGCAAGGCGCTGTTCGACGTCAAGATACGCAGATGGCTCATCAAGAAGGTACAGGTCTGCGTCGCGCGCGAGGCATTCTGCAATCGCCACGCGCTGCAGTTCGCCGCCAGAAAGCGTGTTCAACGGCTTTTCCAGCAGATGCTTCAGCTCCAACGGAGTGATGAGTTGGGGAGAATATTTCTCTATGGCAGTTTTCAGCACCGACAGCACCATGCCTTCTGATTCATTATTGATGTATTGCGGCTTGTACGATACCCGAACTGCTGTGGAGACAGCCCCTTCATCCTGTTGGAGAACCCCTGCAAGGATCTTGACAAACGAGGTTTTTCCGATGCCGTTCTCGCCAAGGACGCCGATGACCTCGTTGGATTTGATGATGCCGTTCGGAGCAGAGAGCGTGAACGGCCCTAATCTTTTGTGGATGCCCGACCATGACGTCAGCACACCCTGCCCTTTGATGTCTCCTGGAAGCTTGGCATGGAACGTGATGGCATGGTCGCGGAAGCGCATATTCTCGTCCTGAATATAGCCGGAGAGATACGTGTTGATGCCTGCCTTGGTTGATTTTGGCAGGGAGGCGATGCCGTAGCACGCCTGCTCGCCAAACATGATATGGACAAGGTCAGTCATGGAATCAAGGATGATAAGGTCGTGCTCGATGACCATGACTGCCGTGTCGTCTTTTGCAAGCTCTTGCACAAACGACGACGTGCGGATGCGCTGCTTGATGTCAAGGTACGATGTTGGCTCGTCAAAAAAATAGACGTTGGCCTTTTTCAGCGCTGTTGCCGCGATGGCGACGCGCTGCAGCTCGCCGCCGCTGATGGTTGTTATGTCATGATCAAGAAGCTTGCGCAGGTCAAGCTGTTGGACAACTTGATCGAAGCGATTGTTCTCATCGACCTTTGTCAGGAGATCGCAGACCTTCCCAGTGGAGTGTTGGGGGATGAGTTCGACTGCCTGCGGCTTGAAGGCGACAGCGATCTCGCCGGACTTCCGCTTCTCAAAGAACAGCTGGGCTTCCTGGCCTTTAAAGTAGTCAATGACCTCCTTAGAAGAGGCTTCGGTATCCTTCCCCAGGTTTGGGTGGACAGCCCCTGCCAGGATCTTCACTGCCGTGCTCTTCCCGATCCCGTTCCGTCCCAGCACGCCGACCACTTTTCCGAATAAGGGGGTTGGGAGGTTGTAGAGATGGAATCCGTTCAGGCCATATCGATGGATAGGGTCTTTTCCCAGCTGTTCTGGCAGGTTGATGATGTGGATGGCGTCAAAGGGGCACTTCTTGGGGCAGATGCCGCAGCCCGTGCAGAGTTCCGTGATGATCTTCGCCTTGGTATCCTCGCCTTTGACGATGCACTCATCACCAGCCCTATTGATAGGGCAGAGGCGGATGCAGAGATAGTTTCCGCACTGGTCCGGGTGGCATTTATCCTTCTCAATAACAGCGATTCGCGGCATGGCTGCCCAAAAACTAACAACATATATAAATACTTTTGATTTTGCCCGGCAGATGAAGTGTGAGATCTGCTCTGGAGCCATCCAGGAAACCTTCCTGAAAAAGCTGATTGGCACGGTCGTGAAGGACGCCAAAGGAAAAAAGCACAAGATCTGCAGCCAGTGCCAGAAGAAGTTTCCAGCAAAAGAGGAGGCTATTGCCAAATTGTAGCGCCCTTGTAGCATAGCGGTGGTGCGGCTGCTTCGTAAGCAGCAGGTCGAGGGTTCAAATCCCTCCAAGGGCTTGAAGCGAAAGAGGAGAGAAAACGGAGGTTCGTATGAAAAAGTTTAAGGCAACCAAGAACAGCATCCTTCAGCAGGAAGAGCCGATAAAGAAGCGCTTCACGATGAAGACTATTCTTGCCATTGCCATCGCTGGCATTATGGCGTTCAGCATCATCGGCTTTGTCTGGACTGGCGTGCTGCAGCAGCCGGCCAAGTACAACGGCGTCCGCTTTGAGCAGGTTCAGAATGGATGGATCGCTTCTTTTGACGGAGAAGAAGCGTCATTTGCCTACCATCCTTTAGACGTGGAGTATCTCAATCTGAGTTCCGGTGTGAGGGCTGCGCTTCAGGATGTCAAGGCGCTGTATTTCACGTCAGATATTGATGACAGCCTGAAAGAAGGCATTGCGCAGGCATCCTATGACCTCACTGGCTTCCTGCAGCAGAAAGAGGTGTACGCTGTCACCGGCTTTACGGCAAACACGAGCTTTGGCAAGCCGGTGATCACGTGCGGCAATGCCACGGCATATACGCCAGTGATCTATTTCAGGAATTCAACCGGGACAGAGGTCACCGTCGAGGGAAGCTGTATCATGGTTCAGGCAAACACTCCGGCAGGCATGGCCAAGCTTCGTGATAGGCTTGCGTACCATTTCCTCGGTGTGATAGAATAAGCTTGGGATAAAGATTGGACAAGAAAAGAACGAATCACGGCAAGGCACATGACAAACCACGACGAAGATGACGAACAGGAAACTGACGATCTCGACGATGGGCTTGATATCAGCGGCAGCACCAAAAAAGATATCCGGCAAGAGCAGCACCGAGAAAAAGAAGTGGAGGGCGGCGAGGCAGTCAAGGGCGTAGGGACCAAAAGCAACCTCTATTTTGCCATCATCGCTGTTGCCGCGATCCTCATCGTTGCGCTGATCATCTTTCTCCCCCCTTTCCTTAAAAAGCAGGAGCGGCCGAAGACGATCAATGAGCTTCACGATGACAATCTTCAGCGCCTGCTGCCTCCAGAGCAGGGCTATTTGTACAATGGCTTCAGCTTTGTCAATGTTGACGAGAGCTGGTACACCAGGTTCCTGCGCAAGGACAATGGCCAGCACTACAGCGTCCAGCTCCGGTACGGGCCGCGGCAGCTCCAGCATGTCCCGATTGATGGGAATTCCAGCACGATCCTCAAATATAACGCAACGTACATCACGTTCGATCCGACCCTGAACAACCTGAGCTATGTGGCGCTGGCAGCTGCGGACATCAGCACGTCCTTGGTGAACATCTTTAATGTTACTCCTGTTGCTGCCTGCACAAAGAACGAGTCCAAGGGCTGCTGGAACAGGCCAATCGTCACCTGTGAAGACCCGTATCCGATCATTATGATCGAACAGGACCCTATTCTAGGAGTTCGAGCCATCGGAAGCTGCTTGATCGTGGGGGGGAAAGGCTTTGGCCTGCTGGAAGCCACGGACCGCCTGCTTCTGGCATGGTTTGGGATCATGCCATGACGGCATGGTTGTTAGGCCGTAAAGAGGCAAAATAGGGCGCATCCGCGGAACTCGGTAGAAAAATATAAAAAGAGGCGCCACTTTAAAATCCAAAGGGGCACACATGACTCGACACTTAGGTGACCATCTCAAAGTTGCTGTTATCCTCCTGCTGATAGCTGCAGTAGCGTATAACCTCTTCTCTGGCGAGAAACTGTTCCAATTCCCAGGCCATGCCGTGACAGGAACAACGACCAGCGATGTGCCCGTAGCTGCAGCAGACAAGCCAGCCCTGACGGCAGACCAGGCATTCACTGCAGTCATCTCTGTTCTCGTGCTTCTTCTGATCGGCATGGGGGGATACTACTTCCGGAGCAGGAACAGCACGAATGCCACGGTTTCTGGTGGTATGGGCAATATCTCCGGCGATGCTGTTGCCGTTGACAAAGACATGCTGTTCTATGTTGGAGAAGCCCGAAAGGTCGGCTATCGTGATGAGCAGATCCAGGCAAGGCTTCAGCGTGCCGGATGGGCCAAGAAAGAGATAGCTGCCGCGTTTGATGCGACCAAGAGGCTCAAATGAAAAGTACAGGATAAAAACAATACAAATCTTGCAACTAAACCTTTAAATACCTTCTCTTGTTTTCTGGCAGGATGGCCATGTCACCACCACAGCGCCTTCCAGAAGTAGCGCACCCCAAGCCGACGCTCCAGCTTCCTGCATCGTACAATCCAAAAGAGGAAGAAAAAAAGATTCAGGCGTTCTGGGACAAAGAAAAGATCTATCAATTTGACCAGAAACGGCAGGAACCATGGTACTCAATTGATACGCCGCCCCCGACAGTGTCGGGCAGGATGCACATCGGGCACGCCTTTTCTTACACGCAGGGAGACTTTATCGCGCGATACCACCGCATGAAGGGTGAGAATGTCTTTTATCCATTTGGTACGGATGACAATGGCCTGCCGACCGAGCGGCTCATCGAAAAGATGAAGAACGTCCGGGCGTCCATGATGGATCGGCAGGAATTCATCAAGCTCTGCCTCACGACGCTCGGCGATATCAAGCCAGGCTTTGTCCAGGACTGGAAGAATCTTGGCATCTCCTGCGATTTTACCACGACGTATTCCACCATCGACCCTCACTGCGTTGCCACGTCCCAGCGCTCGTTTATAGACTTGTACGAGAAGGGCAGGATCTATCAGGAGGAGGCCCCGATGTCCTGGTGCACGCAGTGCCAGACCGCCATCGCCCAGGCAGAGTTTGACAATGTCGAGCTCACGTCCACATTCAATGACATCCTGTTTTCTGCCGGTGGGAAAGAGCTGTTGATCGCCACGACAAGGCCGGAGCTGCTTCCTGCCTGCGTTGCCGTGTTTGCCAACCCGTCCGACAAGAGGTACAGCAAGCTCATCGGCAAGTTCGCGAAGGTCCCGCTGTTCAATCACGAGGTTCCGATCATCGCCGACGGCAAGGTCGATCCAGAAAAAGGGACAGGGATCGTGATGTGCTGCACGTTCGGCGACATGACGGACATCCAATGGTGGAAGCAGTACAAGCTCCCGCTTCAGATCGTGTTTGAGAAGAACGGCAAGATGAACAGCAAGGCCGGCAAGTATCAGGGGCTGTCGCTGAAAGACGCCCGCAAGGCCATCCTTGACGAGTTGAAAGAAAAAAGCCTTCTCGTCCGGCAGCAGCAGATCACCCATGCCGTGAACGTCCATGAGCGCTGCAGCACCGAGCTGGAATTCCTCAAGACGCGGCAGTGGTTCATCAAGGTGCTCGACAAGAAGCAGGAGCTGATCGAGGCAGGCGGCAAGATCGCATGGCATCCCGCCTTCATGAAAACACGCTACACGCACTGGGTTGAAAACCTGAACTGGGACTGGTGCATTTCCCGGCAGCGGTTCTTCGGCGTCCCTTTCCCGATCTGGTATGAAGAGAAGACAGGAAAGGCTGTTCTTGCGGACAAGAAGCAGCTGCCGGTCGACCCGATGAGGGACAAGCCGCTCGGCTACACCGGAGATGTAAAAAAGCTGATCCCGGAAACAGACGTGATGGACACCTGGGCAACGTCGTCCATGACGCCGCAGATCGCGCTTGACTTGCTCGCGGATGAAAAAGAGCCGAGAGAGAAAGAAACGAAACGAAAAGGCAAGAAAGGAAAAGAGAAAGAAAACGAGTTTGCCCGGCGCTTCCCGATGAGCGTGAGATTCCAGGCGCATGACATCATCAGGACATGGGCGTTTGACACGATCGTCAAAGCGGCATATCATCACGATACCGTGCCATGGAGCCACATCATGGTTTCCGGCCACGCGCTCGACCCGCACGGCAAGAAGATGTCCAAGTCCAAGGGAAACGTCATTGATCCTGGAAAAGTCCTGGAAAAGTTTTCCGCTGACGCGCTGCGCTTCTGGGCTGCAGGGTCAAAGCTCGGCGACGACCTTCCCTACCAAGAAAAAGACGTGGTGACCGGCCAGAAGATGGCGACCAAGCTCTGGAACGCGTCAAAATTCTGCATCATGCACCTTCAGAGCTATCGTGGCGAGAAGCCGCCGCTGGAAGCCATGGATCAGTGGCTGCTCTCCAGGCTCCACCGCGTCATCAAGGCAAGCACCGAGGCCTTTGATAATTACGAATATTCCAAGACGAAAAGCGAGACAGAGCAGTTCTTCTGGCACGACTTTTGCGACAACTATCTGGAGATCACCAAGGGAAGGCTGTATTCTCCGGACAAGCAGGGAGAGAAAGCAAAGCAGGCAGCCCAGTTTGTGCTGTACCAGACAAATCTTGCAGTCCTCAAGCTTATCGCCCCGATCATGCCGCACATTGCCGAAGCGATCTACCAGCTGTATTTTGCCAAGAAGGAAAAAACAACCAGCATCCATCTTACCGAGTGGCCTGCCGTCGAGGAGGACCTAATCAGCGAGCCAGCAGAAGCAGCAGGGAATCTTGCAATCACCATCATTGCAGCCGTGCGAAAGTTCAAGTCTGACCATGACATGGCGCTGAACAAGCCAATCTCCGAGATCGTTATTGAATGTTCTGACAAAGAAAAGAAGCTGCTGGCAGGAACATTGAACGACCTGCAGTCAGCGGCGACAGCAGCGAAGATCGGGTTTGGGAAGGCAGGGAAGGAAGGAGTGGAGTGTGATGGAGGGATCAAGATAAACGTGGAAGTGTGAATTGGGGGGTGTATATCATGCGAAATTCCTGTTAGGTGAGGTTTGCGAAGCAAAAGCGCAGTGTCCCTGAAAGAGTCTTTTTCCGCTCAGGCTCATTGCCAGACATAGTTTTGAAAAGTAAATAATAATGAAGTTTTTGCAACGCAGACTAAAGTTTAGGAGAATCAGGGGCAAAAAATTATAAAGTTAGGCGTTTCTTGGGATAGAATGGAAGAGGGAAAGAAATTTGATGTAGAATTCAAACAAACTGCCAAAGGGTCTTGGTATGTTGGCTCTGTAAGAGTTGGCGCTGATAGTGTTGAAGAGTTAGACAAAGTTATAGATTCGACTGTTACCTTTCTTCATACCAAAATAGACAAAATGAACAAAGGAGATTTTAAGCCAGCAACGCCTCTATCACTGGTACCTATTGAATTAAATTATGAAGAAAGTAAGCTTTTTGAAAAATTACGAAGTATGAGAATGGATCTTTCACGAGCTGAGAATCTTCCTCCGTATGTGGTGGCGCATGATTCTGTTTTGAAGAGATTGGCTAAGGCAAAGCCAATGACTAAAGAAGAAATGATTGAACTGGGGGGGATTGGAGAACGAAATTTTGATAAATATGGTGTATATTTCCTGAAAGTTATCAGAAGCTCTGAGGTAGGTGCAGAAAATGGCAGATGAAATGATAGGACAAACTGCTCTGATAGCATTCCAAGGGAAACAATTTCGAAGATTATGGTATAACTATGAATGGTATTATTCTGTTATTGACATTATTGCATTTTTAACCGAGCAGGAAGATTTTCAAACTGCCAGAAAATATTGGAATAAGCTCAGTCAACGGCTTAGGGAAGAAGGAAGCGAAGTGGTGACAAATTGTCACCGGTTGAAATTACTATCTCCAGATGGGAAATTAAGGGGAACTGATTGTGCCAATACCAAGTCTCTTTTTAGGATAATTCAGTCTGTACCCTCCAAAAAAGCAGAACCACTTAAATTGTGGCTCGCACAAGTAGGTTATGATAGAGTGCAAGAAATAGAAAATCCTGAATTAGCCCAAAAACGCATGAAAGAACTCTATAAAGCCAAAGGCTACTCTGAAGATTGGGTAGAAAAGAGAGTTCGGGGCATTGCCATAAGAGACGAATTGACTGATGAATGGGACAAAAGAGGAGTAAAAACCGAGAAGGAATACGCCATTTTGACTGCTGAGATTTCTCAGGCAACATTTGGCATGACTCCAAGCGAATATAAGCAACTCAAAGGACTAAAACGAGAGAATTTACGAGACCATATGAATGATTTGGAACTTATTTTTAGTATGCTTGGTGAAAGGGTTTCTACTGAAGTAACCAAGAATAAAGAAGCCAAAGGTTTTAAGGAATGTGAAGATGCTGCAATGGAAGGCGGTCAAGTTGCGGGAAATGCCAGAAAGGATGCTGAGAAACGCATCGGAAAATCGATTATTTCAAATGAAAATTATTTGTATTTGAGCCAGAAGAAAAAGAAACAGATTGAAGAGAAGAAACTAAGTCTTAGATGATGAAACTAAAACAACACTGGGAAAAAATGCCCTATTGGTTAAATGGGGGATTAGTTGGTATTAGTATTTGCATAGCTTTATTCTTTTTCTATATTCTCGCTTATTTTCCATTAGTTCAAAATGAAACTGGAATTCCTAATAATGCATTAATTCTTCCAATGGTTACTGGTCATGCTTTTCCAATTTTATCACATTTTATAGTACCCTATGGATTCTTGTGTGAATTTAGTGAGGAACACTGTACGGCTTGGAGTTCTTATCAAGCTATTAGCAAACAGGATAGCGACTGCTTGAAGCCAATGGTAATGGAAGGGGTCGAGGGATGTTGCACAACACTTACACCACAGCCAACTTCATTTTGTGCTTCACTATCAGAAGGAGTTGGATTTTTTGGTTTAGGAGTATTATTGCTTGGGATTTATTTTGGGATAGGGGCAGCAGTTGGAAAAATAATTCAGAAATGGAAATTCAATAAATAGTCCCTAAAATCTTAGTGCCAACAATTTTCCGCCCTATTCACTCTTCAAAATTTGGACGAAATGGAATACGTAGTTAGTCAACATTAGAATCTGTTGCGAAGCAATTAATCTACGTTTCGTTTGTTTCGGCTAAACGAAGTCGGGCAATGAGCCCATATCAGTTTTAAAGTTGTGTGTTTTCAAATGCATCAAGAGCGGAAAAAGATTTCGCCTAACAAGCGTTATGCCTTCTTCACCCTCGGCCCTTCTCCAGTATCAGCAACAGCGTACCCTTTCTCTACAATGGCCGTGCGGAGCCTGTCTGCTTCCTTCCAGTCTTTTTTCTTCCGCGCTTCTTCACGCTGGGCAACAAGCTTGAGAATCTCCGGAGGGGCTTTCTTTTCTTTCTTGAATGCCATCACGGCAAGAACCCGGTCAATATCTTTAAGGAATTTGAGGCATGCTTTCGCGTCCTTGCCGGACAGCTTCTTGGCTGCCAAGAGCGTGTTGGCATCACGGATAAGATCAAACAGGGCAGCAAGGGCAACCGTTGTTTCGATATCGTCGTCGAGCCCGTTCTCAAACTCCTTCTGCGCCTGAACGATGCGCTTCGCCACGGCAGATTTTTCCGTATCAGCATTTGCGGTTTCCTTGCCAGCCTTGCCCTGATACTGCTGGAGGTTGGTGATGAACTCGTTGATCCGCTCAAGGCTGCTGCCTGCCGCATCCAGCAGCTTGTCAGAAAAGTTGATCGGGCTGCGGTAGTGCGTGCTCAGCAGGTAGTAGCGCACCACGCTGGCGTCATACTTTGCAAGGATGTCCTTGATCGTGAAGAAGTTGCCGAGCGACTTTGACATTTTTTCATTATCAACCGTGACAAAGCCGTTGTGCATCCAGTACTTGGCGAACGGCTGTCCGGTGGCGCACTCGCTCTGGGCAAGCTCGTCTTCGTGGTGGGGAAAGATCAGGTCCTGCCCGCCGCCGTGGATGTCGAATGTTTTTCCAAGATGCTTCATCGTCATGGCGCTGCACTCGATATGCCATCCTGGCCTGCCGTCTCCCCACGGGCTCTTCCAGGACGGCTCGCCAGGCTTCTTGAACTTCCACAGCACGAAGTCCTGCGGATGCTTCTTCTTTTCGTCCACCTCCACGCGGGCGCCGGCACGAAGCTGGGTGATGTCCTGCCTGCTCAGCTTGCCGTACTCCGGCCAGGTGGAGATGTCAAAGTACACGCCGTCGTCCAGAACGTAGGTGTGGCCATTGTTTTCAAGCTTCTTGATCAGCGCGGCCATCTCCCTGACGTGCTCGGTGGCTTTTGGCGCAACGCTGGGCTTCATCACTCCAAGCCTTGCATAATCTTCTCTATAGATCGGGATGAGGCTTTCCGCAAGCTTTTCTGGAGTGATGCTCATCTCTCTGGCGCGGTTGATGATCTTGTCGTCAATGTCCGTATAGTTCATCACATACTTGACCTTGAATCCCTTATAGAGAAGATAGCGGCGGACAAGGTCAAGCGCGATGGCTGCCCGCGCATGGCCAAGATGGCCCTTGTCATACACTGTCGGCCCGCAGACATACATACCGACCTTGCCAGGCACAAGAGGCTTGAACAGCTCTTTCTTCCTGCTCAGGGTGGAGTAGATTTGGAGAGGCATGGCTGATGAAAGGATGGTTGGGTTTAAATGTGTTGTGGGGGCAGCGGCTCTGTCCTAAATCTCAGTTAAAAGTGGCGCTATTGCCGAGCGCCGTGCCCGATAGCCTAAGCAGATGCCCGGATACTTGGTATCAGGGCGATTGGCATATGCGAACAGAGCGCAATAGCGCTACTTTTAACGACGAGGCACTGCCACGCTCCGTCTGCATGGGTAGCCAGCGTAATCGCAACGAGTCTTCAAATATCGCGCGATACCTGAAGACTACGCTCGGCGGCAGTGCCTCTGAGAAAGATTTAGGACAGAGTCGGGGACAGCAGGAGGCTGATTTCTTAAATCATAGCTTTTTCTGGTCAAGACTTCTTCTCTATCTCTAAAGCAAGTGAATCTTTTGTGTCAATCGCTGATCATACCTCTCTGGATCATGCTCTTGATGGCCTGGGGGCTGAATGAGGCTCTCTCTGGAAAAAAAGGAAGGGTCCGTCATGACAAACTCAATAATAGTCGCAATATCTTCTAGGTCATTTCTGCAACCGTATGCTCGTATACAGCCATGGCGGGGATCGTCACTTCCATCTGTCCAATGATTTGGGAGCTGGTTCTCCGTAACTGCTTCCAAGTCTTTTCCATAGACATCTCCTGCAATAGTGTCCCACTCCCCCATAAATCCTTTTTGAGGCCCCTCACTAAACTCCCGAATTTGTCTGCTTTCCCATGATTGGAGAGGGATCCTGTTCGCTGTTGTTTTATCAATAAGGTAGGTAGCGTAACAAATTCCCTCTGTCTCACTCATAGGCTGATCGCAGAGTGATTCTAAACGAACAGTGTCATCGCTTGCATCCTCGGAAGCGCTTAATACTGTTTGAACAGTGGAAAATTCGACATCATGGCCTATAAGCTCATATCTTCGGAGGAGGTTAAGCTTGTATTCCTCAAGACCAGCAGGATCGCTACTCCTGCTTGGAAATTTGGAAGTGACATGGTTCGTGTATACATGGGCGAATTCATGCGCTACTGCAAAAAATCCAGTATCTTCTGGCAAGTAGATGGTATTCCCCGCAGCACAGGCGTACGCATCAAGAGCGTGGCAGTTTATTGGGATTTCTTCTTTAGGCACAATATCTATTTGCCAACTGCCTGCAAGCCACCCTTCAGGAAGTTGAGAAGTATAGTCAAGAACTCTCATCACTTCCTTTGGACTTCCAGTAACAACAGATGCGCCAGTGTTCAGGAGCCGCCACATGTTGGCATTATGCAAAACAAGGTATTGGTCAAAGAAATTCTGCGTGCAATCATAACACTCGAATGCATCAGCAGGGGCTTCAGTTGGAATAATAGCATAATTGTTATTGTTATCCATAATGATTTTTCCTTGTTGGGTAAACCCAAGCTGGTCAGTGTAAGAAAATGAGGCGCTGCTCCCTTCCTTAGGAACAATAACCATAGGCGCGCTACCAATCTCTGCATTTTTATGGTGATCCACTATTATCTTTTTATCACCTAACGTGATAGTTGTTGCTCCATTCATCACTTGAGCATTTCCCCCTGGGATAACGGTTGACGAGACAAGCGGCACAAGATCATCTCCCCTATTGGACACGGTAAGCTCTCCGCCTTTAGCGTTTAAGAGAACGTAATCTCCCTCTTCAACAGGAAAGAACTGGTTAGGCTTGGTAAAGAATATTTCAGCATACATATTCGGGGAAGTGCCGCCAATACGCAGTTTCTTGTTGGTAAAATCCATGGCCACATATGTTCCTTCTCCCTGCTGGCCGGCAAAATAAAGAGGCACTTCTACTCCTATTGGCTGGATAATAATCCCATTAACAGTAAGTTCCTTCCCCTCATCAAGGTATGGCTGCCCTTCAGCAAAATGAAGAAGATTGTTAGTATCTCTTTTTCCAAAAATAGTGACAACGATACCACTGGGCATGGTGATTTCTTCTGGATGAAACACTTGAAGGACGAATGTCCCTGTTGCCGGAGGCTTTGGTTCGTTGGATAAGAGTATTCTGCCGTAGTCTGTTACACGAACATTGGCGGCAGGTGACAGTTCAGATAAGGGGAGCGTTTCCTTATCATTGCCAAGCGCCTCAAGAACCCCATCGCGTACGCGGCAGCCTCCAAAAAAATGCACCTCCGTAATACCGTACGTTTGTT
Source organism: Candidatus Woesearchaeota archaeon (assembly GCA_016180035.1). Classification (GTDB taxonomy): domain Archaea; phylum Nanobdellota; class Nanobdellia; order Woesearchaeales; family UBA12501; genus JACPCA01. The sequence goes on along the minus strand of JACPCA010000025.1, from coordinate 6,341 downwards.
GGAGTGCCTGTGCCGCAGTAGCAGCAGAAACATCAGAAAAAAGATCCTCAATCTTTTCAAGATTGATCGCTATCTGCCCTGTTGTCATCTCCTTTCTTTGTGCTGGAGTGAGAGACTGGTATTCCAATCGCTCTACCGGCACATCCTTCACTCGTTCCGAAGGTATCTTTGCCCAGTCCACCACGCTCCAGTCCGTGATGAGGGCATAATTCCCATTCTCGTAATCGAACAATTCCGGATGGGCTTGGTCGAAGGTTGCTTCTCCCTGCTCCTGGCTGATAGCAGCGCCTGCAAGAATGGCAAAGACGATAATAAATATGGCTGCTTGTTTCATCTTGGCTCCTTTTTATTGTTATAATGTTCTTGATAGTGGCAATAATTTTTTCATTTCAATCATTGTATCATCTCATAATATGTTTCTATACCGTATAGTATGATATTATGTTTTAAGGCCTCTTTTCCAACATTTGACTCTTTAGCATGTATCATCTCTAAAAATTGTGCTTCTGAAAATACCAAACAGTGTATTGGCAATGGCAATGAGCGTATTGCCCTGCTGGTTTCTTTTTCGAATGCTGCTTCCTTTCCGTCTGGAACAATGAACATGATGTCAATATCTGAATGCCTTGTTTGTGTTTTCTTTGCATGGGAGCCGAAGAGCAGAAGGGCGTAACAGCTTGATGAAAGGGCGGTTTTGAGGTCGTGGAGCATGACGGCTATATTTTTGTCTTTTAGGAGCTCTTTTCTTCTGGCGTACTCTGCTCCAAAAACGGCAGGGGTTGCTTTTTGGGCGAGCTTTATTCGGTTAGATTGGCCAAAAGGCTCCAGCTTGAGGATCTTTTGCTTTTCAAGCCTTTTTATGATAGAGTAAACTGTTTTGTAATCTGTCCGAAGCTCTTTTGAGAGTTGGAGGATGTTTATCTCTTCATTTTTCTTCTCTAACAAGTATTGGACGATGATATCATCATTTCTATTCATGGCATTATCACCATAAAATTATGGTAAAATAACCATATATTTAAAGCTTTCTGCTTATTCCTTCTTGTTCTTTAAAGCGATCCTGATAATAACGATGATTAGGACAAGAAGGATCAGGCCAATCAGCGCAAGGCCATAGGTCGTTATTGACGGTCTTGTGCTTTCACCTGGCTCTCCCCCGCACTTCTGGCCTGGCTTCCCAACGCATTTTTCTAGAGGAGGTGATGATCGTTCTTCTCCTGCTGCAGTATCACCAATTCTATCCTTGTCAAGCTCGCTGTATTCGCTGACATCAATCGTTGCCATCCTTGCCAGGCTCCAGTTGTAAATATTAATCTCCACTGCGTCTTCAACATAAGGAACATACAGCGTCACGTTCGTCTCGTTCAGCTCAACCTGCCCGCCGCCATTGATCTCTCCAGTCTCCTTATCGATCGTGTCAAAAAAGACGGTTGTCGGGATGTCGAAGAACGTCACGTTCAGGATCTGGTTGTCGGATGAAACAACTTCTGCAAGGTACTGCCCGGCTGGCGTGGACAGCGGCGATGGTGATGGCTGGACTGTCACTGCTGCTGGCGTGACATTGCCGAAGGAATAGTGCAGATCAATCTGGTAGTAATGCAGGACCTCTGCGCTTGCGGCAAGAGGCAGCAGAGATGCTGTTATTATCAACAGTACGATAAACAGTATTCTACTAGTTTTTATGGTCATGTGCATCACCTACTATTCTTCTGGCAGTTCTGTCACAGGCGGGGCTGTTTCTGATGGGCTTGCGCCTGGCTGGTCTGGAAACGAGTACCGCGCCAGGAAACGGTATTTCAAGGGAAGGTTATGGACGAGAACCTGGTCGTCGGTGATCGTGTACAACAACAGGCCATCCTCATTAAGGGGGTTCATTTCCGTGCGAAGAGTATATTGTTCGTTAAGCTGCGCAAGGCAGCTGATGCAGATGGAGGAAGGATCCTCTTCTTGAACAGCGAAGAACTCGCTGATGGCATTATGGATGGCAGAAAGCCTGGCAGGGACACGGGCAGAAAAGGACGCGAGCGAGGTTTCAGCGCCTCCTGACCGAAGACGAAGAGGATACTGCAGGCTGACAACAACCGTGTCGTCCTGCAGGACAGCAGTGGCGATCTCTTCACCTTGCTGGATGAGAATGCCCTGCTCCCGGAATGGAACAAAGGTTTTCACGCAAAAAAACAGGTTATCCTCGATGTATCGCGCAAGCTGATGCTGGAGTTCCTCACGAGAGATATCGGATCGAACGCCATGATCAAAATAAACAGGCAGCAGCAGTGCAGGATCTGTATCTGCTGGCGGCTCGTAATACCCGCCGTAGCGTGCAACATGAAGCACCGCATCCTCGGCAACGTCCTGCAGGCACGCTTGGACGTATGTTTGGATGGATGACGCTGCCTGGCCAATCTCAACAGCAGCAGTTTCTTGCTCCCTGCCTGCCATGGCAGCTGACCAGAACAGGTACGCAAAGCTGGCAAGCAAGAGGATGAGGATGCCTACGATGATGAACGCGGTGATCTGGCCTTTTCTTTTCATCCTCTTTTCCATCCTCTGCAAAAAGGGTTGTTTCTTTTTAAATGTTGTTGTGTTTTCTTCAACGATGGAGATGGAATGGAGAGTGGAATCACTATCTTTAAATATAGATTCGTTCCGCCCAGTTCCCATGTCACCATCCATAAGCGCAAACAAGAAGGCGTTCAAGCACAAGAAAGAGAAAAGCACGCCAAGCAATACCCGTATGACCAGCCAGAACAAAAAACAAGGCATGAAAGAACAAAGACAGGACATGAAAGAAAAAGAACACATGGTCCATGATATCATCGGTGGCGCTGCCGAAACAGATTCCTGCTGCGGAAGCCAGAGCGGTGACACCACCCCCATCCAGGAGATTGATGATATGATCAATGACCCGATCACCTCTTCTCCAGCCGGTCGGATAGCAGAAGCCCGAACGGTCCATACCGCCCACACCTCTCCTGCAAATACCTCTCCTGCAATGGACAAGCAGGCAGCAGCAAAGGGCTGGAAGATAGCGGCGTTTCTTCTTGCCATTCTCGTCATTGGCTCATTCTGGTATACCCCCTTTGCCACCCCAGCAGCACTTGGCGATAGCGCGGGCATTGCCACCAACGATCCTGTTGTCCAGCTCATCGTTCTGACAGACAAGAGCTGCGAGCAGTGCGACCCATCTCCAGTACTTGCTGCCATCCAAACACAGGTGTTTCCCAGTGTGGAAGTCGAAGAGATAGGCTACAGCACCAGCAAGGGAAAAAAGCTGGCGGAAAAATACGGCATCCAAGTCCTTCCAGCCTTCCTGTTTGATGAAAAGGTGGCAGAGACAGAGAATTACGAGAAGGTCCAGCAAGGCCTTATTCAGAGAGAAGACAAGTACCTTCTCCACCCGGCGTCGATCGGTGGAGGAAAGCACCTGAACCCGCTCAAAGGGACCAACCCCTTCTTTGGCAAGAAAGAAGCTCCCGTGACGATCATCGAATTTTCAGACTTCCAGTGCCCGTTTTGCAGGCGATTCTTTGAGGAAACCTATCCGAAACTTAAAGAAGAGTATATCAAAACAGGAAAAGTGAAATTCTATTTCCGAGACTTCCCGCTTCCCATTCATCCTGACGCTCAGAAAGCAGCAGAGGCTGCGCGCTGCGCCGGCGACCAGAAAAAGTTCTGGTCCATGCATGACGAAATATTTAAGAACCAGGATGCTATCAGTGTCGATTACCTCCAGCAATATGCAGAAGGCATCGGCTTGGACATGGCCGCGTTCAGTGCATGCCTGAATTCTGGCGCCTATGAGAAGGAGGTCCAGCAGGATGTTGATGAAGGCAATGACATGGGCGTGGCAGGCACGCCAGCCTTCTTCGTGAATGGGATCATCATCCCCGGCGCGCTGCCGTTCGAGGAGTTCAAAAAGATCATTGACGGCGAGCTTGCAAAGCAAGGGGAATAGCGGAACAAGGAAACAGGTTTGAAAGAATACAAGGACCAAATAAAACAATGGCAAAAAAACTGTTGATCCTTCTTGGCATCATTCTTGTTCTTGCTGGCGGCTTCCTGGCCTATCGCTGGAGCGCTGCAGAAGACTACACTATCTTTGCCACCTGCCTCACTGAAAAAGGGGTTGTTATGTATGGCACAGACTGGTGCCCGCACTGCCAGAAGCAGAAAAAGATGTTCGGTGGCGCCTTCAAGAATGTGCTATTCGTGGACTGTGACAAGAGTCCTGAATGCGACACTGTCGGTGTCAAGGCGTATCCAACCTGGTTTGTCAATGGGAAGCTTCTCGACTCTGGTGTCCAGCAGCTCGAAACCTTAAGCAAGCTTTCTGGATGCCCATTGCCGCCTTGATAAGCGTACTGGCAAGCTGATAAAGAGCATTACTATAAAGAACACAAATAGATTTCATCAAATCAAAAACGAGGAACGATGGATAACGACCGTACTGCCGTCATTTTTGTTGGGACACTTGTTCTTCTGGTGATTGGAGGCGCGTTTATCCTCCCCTCGCTGATCATACCGCCATCACTGCCAGGATCGCTGGCGTCTCACCCGTTGTTCCGGGATGCTGCCCAAAATGACGTGGAGGATGCAGATGACATGAAGAATACAGACGGAAACCTGTCGCAGGGTGGAAACATGGTACGGGGGAACACGCCAGCCAATCTCAGCGAAGGATCAAGCGCAAAAAATAGCTATGTCCTCATCGAGGAGTTTTCAGACTTCCAGTGCCCGTTCTGCGGCGAGGAAGCTGGAACCGTCAAGCGCGTAAGAGAGGGGTTTGGCAGCAGGGTCAAGGTGGCCTACAAGCATTTCCCCATTACAAAGCTTCATCCTGACGCTGTGCTGGCAGCAGAGGCATCCGAATGCGCCCGCGACCAAAAAAAGTTTTGGGCATATCATGATCTCCTCTTCGACAACCAGCAGAAATTAGAGAAAGAAGCCCTCCTCAACTATGCCGCCAAGATCAATCTGAACATGACATCCTTTGAAGAATGCCTGACCGCGCATCAGAAAAAGAGTGTTGTTGAACGCAACCTTGCCGAGGGCATTCAGCGCGGCGTGCGGGGCACACCGACCTTCTTTATTGACGGCGAGCTGATCATGGGCGCTGTCCCATTCAATGAATTTAAGAGCATAATCGAACAGAAGCTCGATCAGAAGCTTCTCGATACGCAGGGAGAACAACAGGAGAACAGCTCATCATGAAAAACACTATCAGAAAAATAGTGGGAAAAATAGGAGTGGTGATACAGGATGCGGTGCGAGGCGCCGCCCTTCAAAAAACAGCAATCGCCATGAGAGAAGCTGGAGCAGCCCTGCTCCGGCAGAAGAAGCTGGCAGCAGGCATGATGCTTCTCGACGCCGTGTTCATCATCCTCTATGGATTCGTCAGTGCAGCCTACCTTCCCAACATACTTGATTTTGTGGTTGTTGTCGGCTCTGCCATCTCCCGGCATGCTGTCACCAACCCTAACTCAAATGCCGGACTGTTTGCCATGCTGCGAGAGACTGGCGCCATGGGAGCGTTCTGGTCGCTTGCCATTCTCGCTATAACCTTTCTTTGCTCTGCATTTGTTTTGTACACGGCCCTCTCTGGTTCGGCATGGTTCCTGAGCAGAAAGGCCCTGCATCCAACCAGCTCTCCCCCTGCCGCAACCACTCTTCAGCACACCGCCTATGCAGCGTACCTGTGGCGATTTGCGAAAGTGTCACTACTCTGGGGCGTTCTTGCGCTGGCTGGCAATGTGGTGTCCTACCTCCTTGACCTGCGGCAGACGGTCGTAACAGGGAACGTGCCGACAGCCAGCAGCCCCTTCATTGCAGCATACTTCATCCTTCTCGTGTACGTTTCGTCGATATCATATGTCAGCCCGTACCACGGTGCCGCCAGCACGTCTTGGGGGTTAATCAAGCAAAGCGCTAGAGAGGGCATGAGCTTATGGAGGAAAACGATTCCTGCCATGATAGCAATTGCCCTTCTCTACCTTGCCATCCACAAAATTCTAGTTTTGGCACATGGCGTCAATCCAACACTTTCGCTTGTCCTTGGCATCCTGCTCGTCTTCCCCCTCTTTAGCTTTGCAAGGGTGTTCTTTGGAAAAACCTTGGAAGAGAGAACATAGTAGGTCGTTGTTGACGGTGGCTACTGAAAACGGCTCTGTAGAAAGTCTATTTTCGTTTTTAGACGTCAAATCACTGTTTTCGGCTAAAAAACACGGATTTGGGGCGCCGTCGTGATTTTCTATGACAAACCCCTCAAAACTCACATCGCTTTAGCTTGTGGGTGAGTTTTGGGAATCCACAAATTAGCGGATTTCGCTTTGGGCGAAATCCAC
>JACPCA010000017.1 GCA_016180035.1 Candidatus Woesearchaeota archaeon | reverse complement strand
GCTAAAGAAGTTGTAGGCTGCGACATCACTCCGGAAATGTATCGCCGCGCGAAGCAGTCACTCCGCCAGTATCCAAATGTCACGCTTTACGTTGGCAAAATCACTGACGTTCCTGCACGGCAAAAATCATTCGACCTTGTGTTTGATTCCATCGTGCTGCTGCACATCCTTCATCCTCATGAACTCCAACAGACAGCGGAACGTATGCAGGAGATTAGCGACAGAATATTCATTGTTGAGCATACTGATGAAGGAGAACATTTTCCAATTTCCAAATACAGCATCTTAAGGACACCGGAAGAGTATGAAGCCTTGTTCAAGCCATATCGGCTGGTAAAGAAAAAAGAGCACCGGTGCGCTGGCGATCGTTTTACCATGATGCTGTTTGAACGATGACTTGGAATGAACATAGAAACGAATGATAAAGCGAAAGAGAAAAATAAAATAGAAAGAAAACAGAACTACCACAAAGGTGAGACCATGAAACAAGGAACAACATTGGCGGCAATCGTTTTAGGAGCAAAACTGCTTATTGGATGCCACAATCCGTTTGGGAATCCGCTTGGATATTGCACAAAGGTGACTGAAATCCCGATCGTCGATGATATCCAAGCAGACGTATTAATGCCAATGTACCGGTCGCAGATTTGTGACAGGCCTGATGGCGGATTTGACGTTTATAGGAATGGCAGGCTCTATATCAGCAGTGGAGACGGGGATTAGCCAACAACCCAACTCGCCACCGCCAGCGCAATATTCACTGCATAAATCGCGCTGCACACGACGCAGAAATTTTTTAACTTGAAATAAGAAGCATAAATAAGGTACGCTGTTCCTGGCAGCGACAAGAGAGATAGATAGAAGACCACGCTCAGCAAGCCATGCCACAGCAGCGCCAGAACAACGGCATAAAATACCATCCCGTATAACGAATTGGGAAGGATGCCGAGATGCCCGTACCTGCTGCCAAAGGCTTTTGTGCAGGAGATATTGCTGCGAAGGTCGCAAGCAGGGGAAAAACCTTTCTGCTTCATCCGCTGCTCGACTGAAAACGCATAAGCTGATACGAGAAATCCGATGGCAGCGATGATAAAAAGTGCGGTTGTCATCAAATTACCTCAGCTGTTCCGCTGCATCCTCTGCTGCATTCCTCACCACTTCCGGCAGGGCAGGATGGATGTAGACCATTGAGAGAAGGTCATCAATGGTTGCGCTCGCTGCTCTCTTCACATACATCAGCGCAATGACAACATGGATCATCGTCGAAGCTTCATCTCCGACGATGTGAGCGCCAAGAATTTTCCGCGTCTTCTTGTCAACAATCACCTTGACGATGCCATGATCCAGGCGCCGGGCAAGGCCCATCGCCGTATCTGGATAGCTGGCAATACCGACAACGTAATCCCTGTTGGCCTTCTTTCCAGATTCGAGAAGCTCGTCTTCAGTAGCCCCGCATCCCGCGATCTGCGGGTGCGTGAAGACGGCGTGCGGCATGGCGCCGTAATCGATAGGCTTGCCTATCTTGTTTTTTCTGATGAGCAAGGCTCTTATCAGGTAGTCTGCTTCGAAGTTCACGCTGTGCCGGAAGAGGTAGTTGCCGGCAACGTCGCCAATAGCGTATATGCCCGGCATCGTGGTTTCAAGATGCTTGTCTGTCCTGATGAACCCCTTATCGTTCACGCCAACGCCTGTTTTGGCAAGGCCAAGCGTGTCGCTGTTGGGGACGACACCGGTGGCAATGAGGAGCGCGTCGGCAATGAACTCTTTTTTCCTGCCATTTTTGTCTTCCGCAGTGACCATGAAGGATTTGCTGGCATAGCGGACACGGACAGGCGACCAGCCAAGATGGACATGGTGATGCTTGGTGAAGACTCGGGAGAACTCGGCGCGGATATCCTTGTCTTCCCTTCCGAGCAAGCCGCTGCGGACAAGAAAGTGCACTTCGCAGCCAAGCGATTGGTACGCATATCCCAGTTCTGCTGCAATGTATCCGCCGCCGATCACGATCATCTTTTTGGGCAGCTTGGCATTGCGAAGCGCCTCGGTGCTGGTCATGTATGGCGTGCCGTTCAGCCCGTCAATCAGCGGGATTTGCGGGCGTGCTCCGGCTGCGATGACGATCGTGCCAGCCGTGATGCGCTTGCCGCCGACATCAAGTATTTTTTTGCCGGCAAATCTTGCTGTTGCCCGGTACACGTCGAGCTTCTTGCCCTGCGGCTGGATGACCCTGGACTCGCGGTCAACTATCCTAGAAATGCGCTTCACAATGCCGGAAAAATTCGCATGGTACGCCTTGCTTGTTCTCAGGCCGTGCTTTCCAGCGTTCTTGATGAACTCTGCAACCTCAGCGGGGTAAATGAGCATCTTGGATGGGATACAGCCGCGGTTGAGGCAGGTGCCGCCCATCTTTTCTTTTTCGACAAGGGCAACCTTCCAGCCAAGCTCGGCAGCAGCGAGCGCAAGGCCGCCTCCAGAGCCGATGATGATAAGGTCGTAGGGTTTGGGGGAGAGCATATCTCTTTTATTCAAAAGTGGATATAAAAATGTTGTTACTTGCTGCGGCGTTCAGAACCGAAACATTTAAATATAAACAGGTATTTACGGGTTTAAACTGGTGCATGGCATGACAACAAAGGACGATCTTGTTATGACAAAACATGCACAAGATGAGGCGATGGATGATGGGATCTCCAAAGTGGAGATTGCCGAGGCAATCAGCCGCGGTCCTCGAGTGATTGAAGGAAGCCATTTCCTCACTGTTTACCGGCATTTCACTGTTGTTTACGAAATCATGCCAGACAACCGCTTCAAGATTATCACTGTCCATCTAGGGCGGCCAAAAGGGTGGAAAGGAAAATGAAATGCACCTCCTGCAACATGGGAACTTATGAAAAGAAGAAAGTGCCGTATGCATTCTTGGGAGAACACATAGGGTCTTTTGACGCCAGGGTTTGCCGGCATTGCGGCGAAACTCTTTTCGAATCAGCTGCTTCTGATGCTATCGAGGCTGAAGTAAAAAAGCGAAACCTCTGGGGCCTCCGAGCAAGAACAACGATTTCTGCTGTTGGAAACAGCCTTGACGTGCGCATCCCAAAGCCATTGGCAGAATTTCTTTCTATGAAAAAAGGAAAAGAAGTCATCTTAGAGCCCTTGGACAAAAACCGGCTGCAGATTGTTGTTGAGTAGATTATATAAACACCACCGTTATCTGAGCTGAGCAACAGTGAGAGTGCAATATGCCGTTTGGAATGGAAAAGCAATTTCAGCGTTGATAAATCAAGGATTTGGCAAGTAAGAAAGAATATTTTTAATACAATCATCTAACGGCATATTCACATTAATGGCTCTTCCATACCCAAACCCGATTGATTTTTTATATACCGCCTGTACAGCAGCTTCGCCATGAGTTTTTCTCCGTTGATGGTCTCTTTCTATACAAACTTTCAAAGGAGCTCTTAGTGTGAAAACATAATGCGGAAAATCTAATTTTCTGATTAAATCATCAATCTGGGATTTCCAATAAAAGTTTCCGTCAAAGATGACAGGTATCCCGTTTTTCAAACTTTTTTTTGCTTTTGGCATTATTATCTCATTCGCTTTACAGAAACTTTTTTGCGAGATATACCCAGCTTCACGTTCTTCAGTCAGCTTGTGTTCATCAAGAATTTTATCGATAAGGATATGTTCCGCTTTAAGCTCCTTTGCAATTCTTTCAGCTATTGTTGATTTTCCTGATCCTAACGGCCCACGAATGATGACATAAAAGACCATACTTGAAGGTAAAGAAGGATGCTATATTAATATTTGCCGCCCCCAACTCACAAATATTTATAAACAAGTGATCCTTTCTTGTCTCTATTATGAAATTCACCGCAATCATCAGAAAAGGAGAAAAACAGTTTGTTGCATTGTGCCCGGAAGTTGACATCGTTAGCCAGGGATACACGATAGAGGAAGCTCTTGCTAATCTCAAGGAAGCGGTTGATTTGTACATTGAAGAGGCTGGTATGCCAGAAGAGTTCCAAGGCCAAGAGGCAATCATCACCCAGTTTACTGTGGAAGAGTATGCAAAAGCTGCCTAGGCTTTCCTCGTTATTGAATATGATCGCTCTCAGATGTGGCGAGCTTGCAAGGCGAACGAGGGAGCGAAGCGACCAACAGTATGGCACATTGGCGTGCCTTATTGATTCAAATTATGACTTTTTTCTTTTCTGCGGTTTAAGTATTTTCTAACTGGATCGGCGACGGTGTTCTCATTGATATTTTTATCTATACAATATTTCGTTCTAAACCAGTCCCGTATTTTTTTAATACCCCTACTCGAGTTACAACTACCACAACAGATTACAACCTCTTCTATCTGCAATCCGTCTTTCCAATAAAAGGGCCCCATCAAAGTTGAGATGTTCGATAGTTGCACAATCTCCTTGCTTTTCGCTGGTAAATGGATAAATCATCTCTTTTTGGCAATACACACATTTCTTATCTCTTGCACGGATTTTGAGCAATTCATCATGAGGAATTCCAAATTTGTTAACCATACGGTTTAGTTATTACACAGAATTTATAAAATTTGTTTTAGGCGCGTTCCGGGTAATATTGAACATGACTGATAATATCAGGTATGCCTCACCCATTCTCTACCATCACAAACTTCCCGTCCTGCACGGCCAGCTTCTTTGGGGGCTTGGACTTGTTCTTGACGCGAGCGATGACTTCCTGCCCGACAAAGCAGCCCTTCGTGAAGGAGATAAAGTCTTCCCCAACATTCAGCGCCATCTCCTGGTCGAAATCAGCGCCTTGGAGGGGAATGTTGTTCTGGAGGCGAAACAGCCTGAATTCTTCTGGAGAAACGCTGCAGTTCAGGTCGTCTCGGGTGATCAACAGCTGGCCTTTGGGCTGCGGAATGATATATTCGTCATCAGCAATGTGATAGTCCGCATCAAGATTGAAATAGGTAAGATAGTTTTCCCTCACCACTTTTGTCGGGCACAGGATAAGGTACTGGTTCAGGTGCTTCA
>JACPCA010000024.1 GCA_016180035.1 Candidatus Woesearchaeota archaeon | reverse complement strand
ACCCCAACAACCCATCCCGCTTTCATGGCGTCCCTCCCGACGGCGCATCTCCCGCCCCATCTTCCCCAACTCTCGCTCCGCCGCCCAATGATTCTGGCCGGTTCTCTACTGCTGCAGGATCTGCTCCGGGAGCTCCTTCATCGTCGGTGAGCCCGTCGCAGGCAGCGTCTGCAGCAGCCTGGGCATCGTCAGCGTCCGCTATGCGATTCACCATCGCTTCCGACGTATCAACAATATCTTTCAAGTGAGCAGGAAGCGCGATGAGGCGGCAGGCGCTGGCTTGGGCGAAGATGTACTCGTTAAATATCGCTGCTCCGGCCCAATCATAATTGCACGCCAGACCAAAAGCAAGGCCGATGACGCCGAACAGGTCGGTCACGACAGAGCGGATCAGCCCGATAAACTGCTTGACGTACTGCGCAAGCGGAACAATCTGGAACAGCTCGCCGTACACAGCCATGCACCACTTGTAGCTTCGCTGCCGGTCGCATTCCACCACCGGGGATCCTGCAGCAACATTCAGCTGCAGGCACTTCACGTAGCTGCACTCGATCTCCCGCGCGCGCTGGAGGTTCGAGAAGAATCCGGGCAGGCAGCCAGACAGCACGCTCATGACCAGGCTGTTCTTGGGATTGACCCACAGCGACGGCGTGCCGATAATTGTCAGGCCTGGCTCTTCAGGGATAGACATGCGGCGGGCAAGAGTGGGATCTGAACCTGTTGCACCTGAAGGTATTGTCGGCTCCTCACCAACAGCCCGTGATGCCCAGAAATCCACGCTCCGGCCAAACTCTGCATTGAGCTGCCGGACAGGATCTCCTATGAACGGAGCCCACCCAGCCTTGCCCCTTCCCCCTTCAAGCGACGGGTCAAAAAATGGCAGCCGGCAGGCAGAAAACTCGCACAGATAGTACATACCCTTCCAGAACGTGAAATCCCCCGCGGAAAATGCTCCGACGATGCTTCCTGCCGTTTCAGCAGTGCCGAAACAGAGCGGCTCGATAGCAATACAGATGGATTGCAAGCCAAGGTTAAACGTGTCCAGCACGGCATTGATCTTCCGGAACAATTCAAGGATCCCGCAGATGTCGTCAATCGTCTTGAAAAGGTCGTCAAAGGCTTCAAACGATGATGCCTGCACGAGCCAGCTGTTCTTGACGTCCTGAATGTGCTGTTCCAGCTTCTCGCCCAGTTCCGGAACGCCGGCGCCAAAGACGATCTTGATAGGAACCTCTTCGATTTCTGCATTGGACAATTTGCTGCCGACCTTGGAAACGATCGTAAGCGTGCAGTTGAACTCCAGATAGTCCACGCCGCTGTCCAGCAACGATGCAAAATCAATCCTGCCAGGGAGGAGCGTCACCCACAGCCAAATGCTCTGCCGTCCGGAAGCGCTGCTTGGCGATGCCTTGATGATCTGAGACAGGCCCTCATCGAGATAGCCTGACGCCTCCGTGCAGCCCGACAAGCGGATGTCCGCAATGGTCGGGCGCTGAAGAGCGCTGCCCTTCGGGTCGAGCGGGATCTCATACGTTATTCTCTGCCCAAAATCTTTTGCCATGTTCACGTTGATGTCAACAGCCTGGACCGGCTGACCAGCTTTCCAGTAGTCCGGAGCAGACAGGTCGTCAACAGGAAGCGGTGTTATGCTCCCATCACCAAGAATATTCACGCGCTGAAGGATGTCAAGGGTGCTGCCGTCATTGTTCTCGTCAAACACGTCTTCCTCGCCGTAGATGGTGATAAAGCCCTGGCTTTTCTCGACATCCTGCTTGTTGCCGACAATGTCTTCGAGATGGAACGTGATGTCAAAGGGTGAGGCAAGGATGTCCTGCACGGTCCAGCGGCAGTTGAACACTGGCGTTATAGTGGGCTCACGTGCCGAGCCATCGGTAACGCGGTCTTCAAAAAGAACGTGGCCGTCCACTTTTTGGCACCCGTCCGGCGCAACGCGCTCTTGGCCAGAGCCTGCAATCGCTGACAGGTCCGCCGTCACGGCAGTGGCGCCGCCATCAAGCATGACAGAAGATGTTGGCTCTTGGATGAAAGCGTCAATGACCACATTATCGCCGGCATGGAACAGGCTGGATGATTCGCCAAGCCCGCCGATGATGGTCACATACACCTCTTTCAAGTCTGGCGTATCCATGTCCTGGCGAAGGGCGATCGGGCTTCCCGGAGGAACAATCGCATTGCCTGCATTATCAGTTCCAACGAGGGTAACGCTAATAACAGGTGATAACGGAATAATATTGTCCAGTATGCACTGCCACGCCCCTGGCTCTGTCGGGGATACTGCACAGGAGCTTGCCTCCCGTTGGAGTGGTGCGCTGATGCCGTTCATATCAAACATCACTCGACGGCCGCTAAAGCCAGCGCCGGATTCGCTGATGCTCGCCTTGATCGTGTTCACGCCGGACTTGAGATAGCTCTCTCCGCCAAAGGAATAGTCCGTGAAGATTGAGGAAACCACCGGGGCATCTGTGTCAAGCGCAAGATGGAGGTTCCTGGATTCTGTGACAATCACGCCGGTGCTGTCGGTGATCTCCATCGCTGCCTGGATTTCGCCGCTGCCCGTGTTCGCTACACTAACATCAACCGTGCAGGAAAACACGCCAAGGTCCTCTTTTATGCAAACCATATCATACTTTGCTGCGGAGATGCGGGGGAAAGATATCGCAGCATGCTCAATATCGAACAAGTGGGAAGTTGTTATGCCCGCGTGAGCCTTGAACGTGGTGCTTGAAGACACTGATTCGAGAACCGCGCTGGCGTCATCAATGCCATCGCGAAAGTCAAGGGCAGACACCTGCGTCAGTGCCGCGTCTTTGGCAATATCCACGCAGGCAGAGCCGCCCGGAGTGCTTTGCTGGCCAACACGATCCGTAGCGACAAGGCACACGGTTGTTACCGCGCCATCAGGAAAGCTTGAAGTATCAATCTCGATGGCGCTGTCATCGTCCGACGCGCGATACGAGCAGGTGCAGGTCCCGGACGCTGCTGCAACATCCGTGGTACACCACGTCCTGTCGATAGGAAAGGGAGCGGATTCCGAGCTGCTCCAGACAGCACGGACGTCGCGGATGCCGGAACACAAGCCCGTCGGTCCGGGACGAAGCGCGTCAGCAGCAGTAAAGCCGAGGCGGACCGTGCCGCCGCGCGTCGCCACGTTTTCAACCTCGCTGCCATCAACCATCCCGACGACGCCGCTAACCGTGGGGGCTGCTTCGTCAACAGAAACAACGCGAGACGCGCAGTGGCCTCCATCTTCATCGCAAGCTTTGAAGGTCAGTGTGCCAGTCCCAAAACCGACACCGGTCGCCGTGCAGTCAAATGTCTTCGTGCCGCGAAGGATGCATTCTGCTGCATCCATGCGCTGCATGGCCTGGCTCGGAAACTGGACGAACGGGGCATATTCTGGATAGATCTGGCGGGTCTCATCAAGGTCATCAACAACGACAGTCACTTTTATCGTGAAGATGCCGCCAACAGCGCCAACCACGTTCACCGGGGCTTCTTCACCCGACTCTGGATCAAGGAGGTGAACATCAACTGTGGAGAGGGTGAGATGCTGCTCGATCGGCGCTGCTGCTGTCACGGTCACGCCCGTGAACGGCATGAACACGACGAGGAACGCCATCAGCAGGGCTTTCCAGATTTTCCAAATCTTCATAGAGGAATATAGAGAACCGAAACTGGAACCGGAACGCGGCATCATGATACAGCACCCCCATGCCCGGATGATGTGCGTGTCATAAGAGATGGCCTGAAGAGGTACGGCTGCTGTTCAACATAGGACTGCAGCCCGCCCATCACCTGCAAATCTTCGATCTGGCGGTACTGCTCCGGGACGTTTTCAATATTAAAATTGAGGAGGCTGAACACCATCGCGCCGGACCCGTAGATTTCCTGACCGATCTCTACGTCCATCTGGTAGTATCCTTTCAGGAACGTGCCGGACATCTCATCCAGTGTTCCGCTTTCGCGCAGCTGCTCGTACTCGTCTGCGCCTTCCTGCCATTCAGGAGACGTGCGGATCTCATCAATCTGCTCCAGCTCCAGGCGAGTAGGGAGTTGTCTTCCCTCCCCTGCCAGGACAGTTCGGGGAATAGTAGTGCACCCGATCACGCCCAGAATCGCGCACTGCTCCCGCTCTGGGATGGCAATGTCAAGATTGTTCCCGAGAAGCATGGCGGTCATCTTGTATCTGCCAGGAAGAATCTGGAATGGGCGATCAAGATCGCCATCAGCGTAATGGATGACCTGGATGAACGGCGCCTCAAAAGGATTCTCTTTTTTCTTTTCGAGAATGATGAACGCTTCCTCATTCATTCCGAGACGGTCTCCGGATGTTGCAAGAACCCAGTGTGAGGGAAGCTGGAGCCCGCGGCAATCACCAGGGCATCCGTCACCCCATTCTATATTGCCGTCATCACAAGCCTCCTCTGTTTCCTGGACGCCATTGCCGCACACGGCAAACGATGCAGCGCCAGCGCTGTCTGCTGCACTCGATCCGGATGATGATCCTTTTCCTGTAGCTCCATTTCCAACAGCGCCTGGAAGAAGCTGCTGGAAAAAGCGCACGATGCTGCTGCCGATGCTGTAGGTTTGCAGGCTGGCAGCAAGGCCAGTCCCAAAGCCGCCGGATGCGCCACTGGATCCTGTTCGAGCTGCCCGTTCAGTATGGTAATCAAAGACCTGCGGATGGTATACCTTGTTTATGTTCCGCTTGAGCAGCACGATGTTTTTCTCTATCTTGCGATCTAAGGAGAGAGTAAGTTCTCCTCCTTCTGCTGTCGGTGAAAAATAGTCAAGGACGCCGGTGCTGTAGCCCACACGATCAACGATGAGCGTTCCGATCGCGCCGGTTGGAAACATGCCGACATACGGCAGGCCTGGAGATGTACCTGCGCCAGAAAAGCCAGCGCCAGAACCGGCGGTCTCTCTTGGAACAAATGCACCGGACTCTCGCTGTTCTGCCTGAATAGCGCAGATCATGCTGCTAGAGGAAAACTTGATCATGGCATCGTCCAGCAATAGGCCTGACTTCCGGTCAATGACACGGATCGTATACGGCCCGCTTGTTCGGTGCTGAGGATCGCACAACAGGCCATCTCTCGGCTGCGGGGGGATACTTATGGATGAAGCAGCCGACTCGGCAGTCAGCACTGCATTGTTGCGGATATTTCCTTCAAGCGCAAAAAAGAAATCATACCCTTCTCCATCAAACGCTGCAGGATCATGAAGATGAGCAATAACTGGGAAGGAAACGTCATACGGAAGATCGTACCGCTGGATAGGAATGAGAAGTGACACGATCGGAACAGAAATGCCCTCTCGCGGCATGATCACCTCGCCGTCCGTAATCTTGAAATAGATCGGCCATTGGTGGTACTCAAAGCTCACGTCATGTTCGGGATAGCTGTGGTCGAGATAGAGAACGTGGTGATTGTAAAGCGACGAGCGGCGGAAATCAAATGCCCCATCGCTGTTCTGGAAGGTATAGACGCTCGAACCTCTCGTATTCCCGACCCGAAAGGACTGGGCATTGGAAGAAAGCAAGTTCTGAAGATGCTGCTGGACCTCTGATCTCATCCAGAACGGCGGAGCAGGATCGATATCCGTTCCGCTCATCGGAGGAAGATCTTCCGGCTCTGTGCCTGAATTGACAGCGATTATGTTCAGCATAGCGTTTTCCAAAAAGCCTGCGTCAATCTGTTTTTGTGTTATTTCTGACGCGAGACCGTACATGGATGGGAGATCAACAGGGAACGAGGACGTGAAGGAAGACAGGGTTCTGCTTGCTCCTGCACTGATGATCTTAAGCGGGTAGACAACAAAAATATCAACGTGCCCATCGAGAATGACAGTCTCCACTTGCAGGGTATCAACTTGTTGCTCAACGCGGATGCCCTGATCAGTGAACAAGGAGAAATCGTCAAGGCAGGACAGAAGATTTGAAGATACATAATCGCTGATCTGGCCTTGTATCGAGCCAGAATCGCCGGACAGGGCTGGACGATTGACAGCAAAGACAATGCGTGACTCGTCACTGTTTGGAGAAGAGAGATGCATCCAGTACGGCACGAGCCATTCATCAGAAACAGCACCGGGCACTAAATCTGCTCCATGTTCTTCAGGAGCTCCGCCCAGGGCACTGCTCGGAGCAGCATAAGGCACAGCCTCTGCGTCTGTCGGCCTCAACCCTGTCGGGTCAACAACAAATGGATGGGTTGGGTTGTCCGGTCGTACATCAACATATCCCCCGTGCAATCCGATCTGGACGATGGCATCCTTGCCTACGGTCCGGAGGCAGTTTTCTACATACTCGCGGACCGGCATCAGTTGGGCAGGGGTTTCTTCAGCAACACGCGCAGCCACGGATGGCTTGACGTTGGCTGTTTTGCCTTGGAATATCAAGAAGAGCGCAACAACAAGGAGGAGAATCATGCCTATAATGATAAATAAGCTAACTTGGCCTCTTTTTGAAGACATCCAATCAACCCCTTAGGGGATTTCAGAGGAGTTCTATTTAAAAAGTTTGTGAAAAAAGAGAGGGCATATCTCCCCTGATTTATCAAGAATCATTGGAGGCGCTTTGCTGTTTGGTCAACTCTTTCCCTAAATCGTTTCCTACCCTCTTTGATATGATCCATCATTTCTTTCGCTTCATCATGGGAAAGAACACCAACAAGATTAAGAAGGGAAGAATGCCTCATTAGCCTGTTGATGACATCGCTAAAGCTTTCGTAAGGCTCTTTATATGCTGAAAGGCGCTCATAAGCCTCATTCGTAACCATAATACTTTTCGTTGCCATTCTTTATCAATGCAAGCACGGGTATTTAGATTTTACGGCTGCAAAGGCGTTGTAGAACGTATGCTCCCCCTGCTTCAGAAAGCCAAACAAATACAAAACTTTATATAAAAACACGCATTTCTATAGCTTTGGTTACAAGTAACACCCTCCTGAAAGGACTCTTCAGAGACCTTATCGCTTATGTGGTAAGGGTTGACAAGTAAGGCAGGTTTTGTAACTATTTATTTTTGTTCATTTTTTTGGAATTTTCCGCCTTCAATTTTAGCATTGCTTTTTCCTAATATGGTGACATACTCGCTATTTCCATGTTCAGAAAACGAAAAAATACTCCCACTTATCAAATCTAACGCTTGGAGTTCCTCGCTCAGCCTTGAATTGTGGTGTTCAATTTCTACAATAGTGCTTGAAGAATCATTTTTTATTTTTTCAAACTCTTCATCACTCAATCTTGTGAACGTAATCTCTCCAGATTCTGCATTAAATTCCATCCCTTTATCATTTTTCAATTTCACTGGCTCCACAGTATAGTTTCGAAGAATAAAGCGATTTACTTTTTGTTTATTGAAAAAACTAAGGTCAGCAGTGACCTTCTCAATCTTTTTCTTTGGTTTTTTCAAGATATGACGGAAAAGATGCGTTAAAATTATTTGTTTTACATCAGCGTTTATCGTAGTCCCATTTTTTTCAAAGACCACAAAATAAATGTCCATTTCAACATCAGCTAATTTTTTAAGTGTTCTTTTGAGCAAGTCTTTATCTGGAAAGCCATAGAACTTTATTTCTCCCTTCTGGCTCAGCCATCTTGCGCTCTTGTTATGATCAAGAAGCCTCTTTTTGGCATCCCTGATAATCTTTGAAATTTCTTTCTTCTTACGGGCTCTGTCCTAAATCTCGATTAAAGGTGGTGCTACTGCCAAGCGCCGTGCCAGATGTCCTAAGCGAATGCTCGGATACTCGGGATACGAGCGATTGGCACGCTCGAACAGAGCGCAGTAGCACCACCTTTAACGAGGAGGCACTGCCGCGCTTCGTCCGTATAAGTACTCGGCGTAATCGCAACGAGTCTTCAGGTATCGAAGGGTAGCTGAGGACTACGCTCGGCGGCAGTGCCTCCGAAAAAGATTTAGGACAGAGCCCTTCTTACGGGTACACATTAATGTTAAAACGAGATGTTTACTTCCTTCGGAACCAAGATCACCGCTCTCATCAAGATATGCGAATTCCATCAACAGGTCGGAAGGATCTTAAACTTTATAAAATGAACGGTATTGCCTCACCCAACCGTCCCCTCCCCCATCCCTCGCACGACAATGCCCTTTCCCGCCGCCAGCAGCTGCTTTTCTTTGTACAGCACGCTGCCATTGCGCAAAAGAATATGGAGGCTCTCGACCTGCTCAAACTCCACCTCTCCCGCCGGCGCTGGAATTTTCCCTTGCATACCCTGAATATGCATACCCTGCACAAGAACTTTATCTCCGGGCTTTGCGGATGGCGCTTCCAGCACCGCAAGCTTTCCACTGGCATCTTTAGCTGCTAACAGCATGCCTTCGCTTAATTCTCCGCGCAGCTTGGCGGGCTTGAGGTTCCTCACCAGGATGATATGCTTTCCGACCAGCTGCTGCGGTGCGTAATCCTTCTTGATGCCGGCGCAGATCTGCCGCCCTTGTTTTCCAGAGCCGGACCCTGCAGCAACCGTGAGCACGAGCAGCTTGTCCGCGTTCGGATGATCGCGAGCTGCAGTGACGGCAGCAACGCACAGGTCCACCGCAGAAAAGGGATCCTTCTGGGCTGCCAGCCCGTCCCTTCCCGCTGTCTTTGCCTCATTGCTGCCTGCTGCCGCAGCCTGCTGCTGCACTCCGCTGAACCGCTGCCGAAGGAGCTTGATCTCCTGATCCTCCAGCTTTCGAAAAAGAGGGGATGGCGTGCTGATCTGATGCCCTGCCTTGACACCAAGCCGCAGAGCAGAATCCCAGCCTTCATGCCCTTGCTGCCTTGAAGAACCATGCTGCTTTGGAAAAAGGTTTGGAAGATTCAGCTGGCGGAACATCTCTGCCGACGTGAACGGAAGGAACGGCTGGATAAGGACGGCAAGGCTTCGGACAAGATTCACGCAGACGTGAAGGATCGTGCCGCAGCGCTCTCTTCCGGATTCCAGCAGCTTCCAGGGCTCGTTCTCCTGGAAGTATCCATTGGCAAGCTTGCTGGCCTGCATGATCTCCCGCAGGGCATCCTTCAGCCGGACATTCTCCAGATGGGCAGTTGCCCGGGCAATCACACCATCAAGCCCGTTCAAGAAGGCATGGTCTTTTTCCGTCAGGACAGCAGGAGGAACAGTGCCATTGAAATTTTTGTTCAGGAAAGACAGCGTGCGGTTCACGAAATTGCCGAGGTTCGCCAGCAGCTCGTGATTGCTCTTCTGCTGGAAATCGCTCCATGAAAATTCCGTGTCAGCCTGTTCCGGACGGTTGACGAGAAGATAATACCTCCAGACGTCGGGAGGGATGCCAGAGAATTTCGCGTCATCGCCGAACACGCCAGTCTTGTGCGTCTTGGAGAATTTTCCATTCTCATAATTGAGGTATTCTGTCGACGAGAGGTGATGGGCAAGCACATGCCCCTCATCCGCCCCGATCAGCGTCGCCGGGAACAGGATGCTGTGGAACGGGATGTTATCCTTTGCCATGAATTGGACAAGCTCAACATGGCTTCCCTTCCACCAATCGGTCCAGTCCTTTCGCGCTGATTGCGTCATGGAAATGTAGCCGATCGGAGCGTCGAACCAGACATAGAACACTTTTTTCTCATATCCCCTGAGCGGGACAGGGATGCCCCAGGTGAGGTCACGCGTGATGCAGCGGGGCTTCAGGCCCTCGGTAAACCATGCCTTGGTGATCGTGACAGCATTCTGCGGCCAGTGCCCAAGAACCGACTGCTTCTCAAACCATGCTTTCAGCGGCTCCTGCAATTTCTGGAGATTGAGAAACAGGTGATCGCTTGTCCTGACGATGGGGGATGCGCGGCATACCTTGCATGCCGGCTGGATGAGCTCGACGGCATTCAGCAGCTTTCCGCACCTGTCGCACTGGTCCCCCCGCGCCTGCTGGAACTGGCAGTGGGGGCAGGTGCCGACGACAAACCGGTCGGCAAGGAATTTCTTGCAGGACGTGCAGTACAGCTGGTCCAGCGTGCCATGGGTGATGAAGCCGTTCTTGTAGAGCCGGAGAAACAGCCCCTGCGTTGTCATCTCATGCTGCTTCGACGTTGTCCTGCCGAACGTATCAAAGCTGCACCCGAACCAGTGATAGATGTCTTTGTGGATGGCATAGTACTTGTCGCAGATCTGCCGGGGCGTCAGCCCTTCTTCGAGAGCTTTTGCCTCGGTTGCCGTGCCGTGCTCGTCCGTGCCGCAGATGTACAGCGTGTCATACCCCTTCAGGCGGCAGTATCTGGCATAGACATCGGCAGAAAGCACGCAGCCGATGATGTTGCCGAGATGGGGGACGTTATTGACGTAAGGGATCGCGCTGGTGATGAGGATCTTGCGGCCAATGGATGATTTTTTAGAAGTAATCTTTTTTGAGATGATCTGCTGTTTTGAAATGATTTTCCGTTTTGAAATGATCTGTTGTTTAGAGGCAATCTTTTGAGAGGCTGCTTTCTTTGCGAAGGGCGCTTTTTTTTCTTTCAGCCTTTTTTCCCTGGCCTTCCCCGACGTTCTTGAATTTTTCTTCAGCACGAGCATCTCACCAGGGGCGTTTACGTAGTGATTGTATTTAAAGGTTGCTTTTTGATGTAATATTTCAGCTTCCTGAAGCAGGGAGAGCATCATTGAGGTCGAAATCCTCTCGATTTCTTTGTCGGGCGCGTTGCAGGGGGTTGTCCCTTACGGGGATGCAGCGCCCCCGATTTCACATCGAGGATTTCGAAGATGCCTCCCCTGCTTCATTGTGAAGCGTTACCGTCTTCTCGCCTCTGCACTCATTATCGAGAACTGACATTCCCCCGTAAGGGACATCCCCCCTTGTCAGTCTCGACAAAGACATGGAAAAGGCTCGACCTCAGGACGGTAACGCTTCACAAAGCTGAAATATTACTTTTTGATTTTGTAAAAAACAGATGAAAAGCTGTTTATGGCCCTCCAGCCAATCCACCAACATTCTTAGCTGCCAATACCAGATTGGTCAATTTCGCCTTTGCCACTTCAGGCCTTAAAAGCAAAAGCCCGCAATCAGGTGCAACTAAAAGCTTTTCAGGGGAAACTACCTTAAGAACTTCTTTGATTCTATTCTCAATCTCTTCGACAGTTTCAACGCGAGAATTGCCGATATCAACGACACCAAGAATAATTCCCTTTGAACCAAATTTCTTAAAAACTCCTAAATCCAAATGTTCATGTGCATCTTCTACTGCTATTTTATTAACTACGCTATGCGCTAAAGCTTCAATCACTTGACCATACGCTTCAATCTCTGCTTTTGTGTCTCGTTCATTATTGGGATATCCTCGACAAATATGAATCTCTTTACTTATCTCTTCAGCACCTTCAAAACAGGTTTCCAACGCTTTAAGACCAAAATCAAAAAACTTCTGTGGTTCTCGTATAGAAACAGGCTCATCTATCTGAATAATTAAGCAGCCTGCTTTTACAAGAGATTTAACTTCTTTCTGAATTGCTTTGGCAAGATCAAAAGCTAACTTTTTTTCATCAAAATAATAAGAATCCTTCACCGAATCAATGATGGTCAATGGACCGGGGATTGTTATTTTGATTTCCTTATTCGTCAAAGAGCGAAGAAAACGAAACTCATCGGCAAGAAAAAGTTTTGTCGCTTTAACAGGCCCCCTAATCACTGGTACGGTTGTCTTTACTTTTCCTCCTCTGCAAACTAATTCTTCTTTATTTTCAAAATCAAACCCTCCTAAATGATGACAATGGTATAAAATATAATTAGTTCGGCGTTGCTCACCATCACTCACTATGTCAATTCCAGTCTCTTCTTGTTCTTTGATTGCCCAACGAACAGCCTCGTCTTGAAGTTCTTTTGTTTTATTCTTTATCCAATCCTCTTTACTTTCAGAAACGAGTAGCCAACGCGGGTTAAAATCTGCTCCAACTAATTTAGGACATCTTGGGTAACTCCCAATAACACTTGTTTTTATCTTTGTCATATTTAATCACCTTATTCTTTTTCTGCTAAAAACCCAATGAACTTTCTTACTCCATCAGGATAATCCTTTTTGGCTATATACCTTTCTACGTCCCATCTGTTTGTTCCTAAATGACTATAACCAACTCTTAATAACTCATCGATGAGAGGAGCTGGATCTTCAACAAAGAGTCTGCTGATTCCCAAACAATCCCTCACGATATCCCCTGCATTAGTTTTTTCTAAAACCTCACCCCTGCCCTGAACTGTATCTCCCTGAGCTTTAAACGATATAGCAAGTAATCCTCCTTGTGGTTGAATGTTGTGAACGGCTTTATATAAGGATAATCGTTCTTCAGCAGAAAATGTATGTAACACGGAATTTGCATAAAATCCTGCAAGAGATTCTGCAGCTCGTTGTCCTAAATGCTCAGTTATATCTCCCTGAACTGTTCTGAGCCTTGATTGTAAAGAGCAGGGCAAAAGTTGGTGTCCTCGACGACGGATTCTTCTTGTTGCAACTTCTGTTAGTTCATTTGCATCAACGAAAAAGCCTTCCCTAGCAAGCCTTATGGAGTGATCTCCTGACCCCGCACCCGCTTCCAAAACTCGAAGAACGTAATCGCCTCTCGATTGTTGATACCAGTGAAGATTCTTTATAAACGTTTCAAGCAATGGTGTTTCTTGTTGAGTCAAACCATCCTCTGTAGCTGCCCCATACGTTCCTCGTTCCCATGATTTTGCATATATTTCCGCTTGTCCTGTTAGCATTTTATTTACCTCCTGTTTGTTCTTTCAATGAAAGGAAAAAAAAAAAAATGAAACGCACTCATTGTATCATTGATGCATGATTTATGGTATCCAGTTCCTCTTGGATTATTACAGAATTTCCCCCACAGAATCGCTTGATTGTATCGGTTACTTTGTCTAAAACTGTGTTTACGGCCTCTTGAGGAGTATTTTCATTACCTTGAACATATACTATAAACTCTCTTGTATTCTTCGTTATTTTTGTCTCTTGACACTGCTTTTGGTCCAGAAAACAGATTACCTTTTCTTCATCAATAGCAGTATATTCATTTTTGCTCACCAAAACAGTATCTTGTGAACCTAAAGGGGTGTATTTTTCATTTCCCGTTGTCACGATAAATTTTACATCTCCTTTAATTTTTGATAAATCATGTGCGCCTATCGAAAAAAGTGATTTTACGGAGATGAGATTGTAAGAATCAACAACAGTGTTTATATTTGGAAATCTACCATTAATTTTGATCAATTTTAATAAATTAAGTGCTGGCGGATTAAGACTGCCATCAGAATAAAGTTTTCTGTACCCTTCCAATATCAGTGAAGATGCAACATCAGACCAATCAATAGAGCCAATGAGCTTTTTCTTTTCATCTTCTAATTCCTTCTTCTTATTTATAATTGTAGCATCAGCTATCTTGGCCATTGCCACTTTTAACCCATTTTCCTTTAACCGCCGGTCTATAGTAAAGTTCATGGAGTTTAAAACAGAAAGTTATTTAAATAAGTATTCATCAATTATTACTAATTACAAGTATTTTTTGTGTGTAAAAATGGAAGAAATTAATAACGACAAGCTGGATAAAGCAGACAGGAAGATATTGTCTGCGATTGAGATAGATGCTCGTATCCCGATAAGCGAGCTAGCAAGAAAAACGAGAACATCACGGACTGTCGCAGAGTACCGGTTAAAACAACTAGAAAAAAGAGGGATTATCAGGGGATATTACTGTTTACTTGACCCTTCTAAATTCGGTTTAACGGTATGGAAATTGTGGGTTTCACTACGGTCAACTTCCCCGGAAGAAAGAAAACAATTTTTTTCTTATGTCCAGATGCATCATCAAGTCTGGTGGTACGCCGAATGTGCAGGAATCTATGATGCAGTTATTTGCGTTCTTGCTAAGACACCGCACGAATTTAATGCCTTTTTTAATATGCTTCAAGATGGATATGGGAAGATAGTCACGGATTCTGCAGTTCTTATCAATGTCAGCTTTGAGTATCATACGAGAGGGTTTCTCCTCGACACGCCATCTAAACTGATAGAAAGTGCATTCCAAGAGAGGCCATCCGTAAAAATGCTAACCGCCGATTCTTTAGAAATCTTAGGATTGCTCTCACTCAACTCTAGATTAGGTTATGCTGGATTAAGCAAAAAAACAAAAAAGGATGTTAAAACAATAAAAAAAATAATACAAGAACTAAAAAAATCAGGCGTCATTGTCTATTTCAGGCCTTCAATTGACATCACAAAAATAAGGTATGAAAATTATAAAGTTCTTCTCTATCTGCATAATCCAAGAGGGGGGATTATTCCATCAGTTGTTCACTGGTGCAGGGAGCAAAAAAATATAACGGCGATCATATTTTGTGTTGGACCTTGGCAACTGGAGTTGGAAGTTGAGATTGATTCTTTTAAAAATTTATGTACGATGCTTACAAAATTAAAAGACAGATTCCCAGATATTATAAAAAACTATGAAGTGTTGTTAGTAACAAAAGAGGGAAATTTTGAACTGGATTTGATTGATAAGCTGAACAGGATAAAATCTGTTGAACAATATCATTAAATGATATCATCAATTGGTGCGCTAAGCAAAAGCCCAACAAGAATGAGGGGATGTTTCCAGCCTAAAATACGGCGTTAGGATTGCCAACCATATCAAGACAAGTTAAGTTCCATGATAGGGCGAATCCAATTGCTGCAACATCGCCAAAAGGATCATCTTCACTGGTTCCGTAATTTTTAATCAGTTTTTTGTATTCTGTTCTTGTTTTTTCAATCGCTTCTCCTGCTGGCATCCCAATAACGAGAGAATGTATCAGAACATGACACACTTTTCTGAAAGGAACAGCGTTCTTATCTTTGTCAGGAACAGCTGATGCTGAAGGGTCCCCAACCCACATAAATTCGTCACGATAGCCAACATAAGCTTTCGCCCCATGTTGAACAGAGAGTTCTCCTAATTTAACTAAAGAACTGCAAGCTAAAGCGTAGATGATCTTCTTTTCTGTTAATTGAACATTGTCTTTGTCAAGAATTGGCTTGTCTTTATGTCCATAAACAGTTTCCTCATCACCATGCCCATTAAAAAAAGCAAGAGTAGGGTCATTTGTTGAAAGCGCTCTTTCAACCTCCGTTCTATTAGCTTTTGAATCTGCCAATTCTCTAACTCCAATAGCGTAATCCTCTTTGGCTAGCTGAACTATCGCTTTAGAAAATGAATACAGGTAAGAAGTTTCTCTATCGTGCCGTGGCCTCGTTATTAAAAATTGTTTTGCCATTTCGTTATCTGTATTTCGTTATCTATTATTGTTCTGCAACCAGAACTTTTAGCATATTCATCTGGGCCTGTATAATTTTTTTCCCAAAATCATCTCCCTGTTCAACATGATTAATCAACTCTTTTATAGATATGTTTCTTTTTGTTCCTAACATTATTTTTGAGTCTGGATTTATAGTTTTCAGCCTAGCTAGAACAAGTTTTTTCTGCTCCTCATAGATATTGTCGCTCATAATATTCCTGTCAGTTTCATCTTTTTTAATATTTTGTTGCCTAATTCGTTATTATTGGATACCTCCATGTACGCCACGTCCCAAGAATATGGCTTTTCATCTACAATTGCCACTACTTGAGACCGTTCTGGCACTGGCAGATTAGCATATGCCCTCATAAATTTAGCTTTAAGTCCTTCAAATTCCTTCATTTTTCCACCAGCATAAAACGAGGGGGGAGTTTATAAACATTACTCCAAAATAGTGAAATGATAAAAAATGATTCTTTACACAGTTTTAGCCCTCTTTTTAGATTGAAAACTATCACGTTATTAAATAGTTTTCTATGTTGCGTTTTTCTATTCCAGTTTAAAATTTAGTATTTCTCTTCCCAGCCCAACAACAATATTAATATACATCACTGCTATAGACTTCTTTGATACCCATGCTCCGCAGCATCCTCCTCATCCTACTCTGCTATGCCCTCGGCTCGTTCTCGCCAAGCCATCTTCTTGGCAGGCTGAAGGGCATCGAGCTGCGGAAGCACGGCACCAAAAATCTCGGCGCGTCCAACGCGCTGTTCATCCTTGGCAAAGCAGCTGCCATGATTACGCTTCTCATTGACGCTGGAAAAGGCGCTGCCGCCGTCTGGATCGGATGGTATGCCAGCCTCCCTGCTCTTGCAATCTATGCCTGCGCGCTCGCCGCAATCATCGGCCACATGTTCCCGTTCTATCTTCAATTCAGGGGAGGGAAGGGTGTTGCAGCGTGCATCGGAGCCGCGCTTGGGCTGGTGATGGTACCATCGGCACTGCGGCAAAACAGCCTTCCGCACCAGCAGATTTTTGTCCTGATCCTTATCGGGTACGCTATTATGATGATGTGCTACAGCATCATCAAGCACAAGCAGCCCGACGTAAAGCCAGGACGGAAGCTTGCCCGGCTTCTTGCGCTTGCATTTCCCCTCGCGTATTATTTTACTGCCAAAACAACAGCGTTATGGATTGTTGGTGCAGCCCTGTGCGCAATGCTTCTCTTGGACATCATCCGCCTTGCCAGCAAGCGGTTCAACAATGCCTTGTTCCACCGCCTTGCTTTCTTTATGAAAAAGAAAGAAAGGCATGCCATGTCCAGCACGACAGCCTTGCTTATCTCCCTGGCAGCAAGTATCGCCTTCTTTGACAGCAAGGCCGTGCTCATCGTCTCTTCCATGTTCATCGTGTCGGATGCTGTTGCTGAAATTGTTGGAAAAAGCTTCGGCAGGCACCCCTTGTATGGCGGCAAAACCGTGGAAGGAACAGCTGGTGGCCTCGCCAGCAGCCTGCTTATCGCCATCGTGCTGTACGGTTTCCTCAACACCCCCTTTTCTGCCCTGGCTCTTGCTGCGATCATCACCACCTCTGCAGAAGCACTGTCCGCTGGGATTGATGACAACCTCACGACGATTGCCCTCTCCAGCTTTCTGATAAGCGCCTTGGGCATTGTATAAACGGCCTTTGGCTGGGGCTTTTCCGTCGCCACCATGATAGAAAACTTTATATAATCCACCCTGCTTAAATGCCTTGCCTGTCAAAGGCTATAAAAAGAAAGAGGTGACTGCTATGCACGGCTGCGGAAAATGCAAAAGCGTTTGCGCTGGGCTGTTATTGGTGCTAGGCTTTCTCTTTCTCCTCGTTGATTTGGGCGTCTGGGACTTCTGGGGTGTCCAGTGGTGGTCCGCGCTCTTATTGCTCTGGGGAGTAGGAGGATTAGCGAAATCCAAGTGCCCGGACTGCAAGAAGATGTGTAAGTAAATTATTTTTATTCTTTTTTAACTTTTTTAAAAGAAAGAAAATAGGATGGTGGAAGGTATTGGACGATGCCAAACAAAGAGGATTTTGCTATTGCAATTGCTGTCGGCGGTGTTATACTCCTCCTGCT
This sequence comes from Candidatus Woesearchaeota archaeon, assembly GCA_016180035.1. Classification (GTDB taxonomy): domain Archaea; phylum Nanobdellota; class Nanobdellia; order Woesearchaeales; family UBA12501; genus JACPCA01. The sequence goes on along the minus strand of JACPCA010000024.1, from coordinate 5,502 downwards.
CATCATTGGAATTGGGCTGTATGTTCAGTACAACACATAAAGAAGACTGATGGCAGCAGAACGAACCTTGCGGCTTCTGTCGAAAATATTTGAAGCATATTCTACTTTAGCAAGCACCGGTGTCGTGCTGGCCCAGCTCCTTCGCGGGCTATACCTCACCCCGTTTGAATTGTCAATCCTGATAAGTGTCGTCATTGCGCTCCTTCTTGCAATATTCGCTGATAGTATTGCAGATTGAATCCCCATAAAAAAATAGAAAATCTCTCAGAAATCATCATCCTCAGCGTCAACAGCAGCCTTCTTCTTCCCTTCCTTCATCTTCTTCGTGATGCCGAGCTTCTTGCTGCAGGAGGCGCATTGGAAGACGATGGCAGGCACGCCTTCGAATGACTTGCGCTTGAACGGGGCAACAGCCTCGCCGCTCTTGCCGCAGGACGGGCAGGTGTACTGGATATTGCAGGACAAGGTCTCTTCATATTCCTTCTTCTCGATGCTCGCATGGCAGGAAGAGCAGGTGTATTCCAGCGCACGGATCTTAGCCTTGCCGGTCTTCTCGTCAACAGGCTTGCCCATCATGCCTTTCTTGCACGCCGTGCAGGGCTGGCGGAACACCCAGGCAGCAGCCTTTCCGCTGCCTATGATGCGGCGCGTAAAATAGATGCATTCCTCCATAGAATCAGGAAAGCGAAGCGCCATGGCAACCACTACCCTGCCGTCTGGCCTGCATCGTCAGGATTAGATGGTTCAGGATTTGGGGGGGAGCCGATCTTCACCATCACGTTCGACGTGTTGCCGCCGGTGCAATGCTTGTCCAGCAGGCTCCGCTCATACTTGATGTTGGAAAAAATTTTTTGAAGCGGGATGGTATACCAGGCGATCTTGTTCTTGTTGATGCCGATGAGCTCTGCTGTCTGCTGCGGAACGCTGCTCAGCAGAATGTCAAGATAGTACTGGGCGCTGCCCGCAAGTTTCGCAGCGGTAAAAAAGTGGCTGAGAGAAGCATTCACGATGTCTTTCTCGATGCATTTGAAACCATCGCGGACAAGGCCGGTGTTGCCGTAGCCATATCCCATCTGCCATTCCTTTTCAGACTCCAGCATGAGACGGCGAGTGTGGACGAAGAGCAGCATCTTGTCCTGCTCGCTTTCATCCGGCGTCCCATACTCGCGCTGGACATCCTGCGCAAGCTGTTCGGCAGGGATGCCCTTGTCATCAAGCTTTCGGAGAAGCACGTCAAGGTCGCTGAGCATGGAATCAACGATCGCATTGCTGACGATCGTCTTGTCAAGCCGCTCCACCCGATAGTCCACCTGGTAGAACTGGTCCTGGCGGACAAGCTCATGGTACACGCCTTCAACAGAATCAACATCATTCCATGAGAAATCGCCTTTCCCGCTTATGGAATTCTCACTGCCGGGCGGATGGATCAGCTGAAGGCAGCCGGTCAGCGCCAGCGGAAGGATGCATAAGGCAAGCAGCAAGGCTTTGGTACTCGTTTCCATAACGGCGTGTCATTTCGCTCTTCTTCTTAAATGTTACTGTTTGATTTATATATATGACCGCTTGTAGGTGACACCCTAAAATTCGCGAAGCAAGGGATGCGCGGCACTGATTCATGGCACCTGAAGAAAAAAATATATAAATAGAATCCTATCTGATACTCGCATGGGAGCATTCCACAAGTTCTGGCAGACCTTCTTCTACGCGCTTAATCCTGGAAGGTATGACAAGCTCAGCAAGAACATCGGCCATGCCTTCTTCTATTATGCTGCCATGCTGTTCGTGGTCTTCCTTGCCACCGGCCTTCTCTTCATCCCAACCCTGTTCAGCCTGCCAGACCGGGTCAACCAGGAGCTGCAAAAGTTTGAAACGCTGGAGATGTCATTCAACTACACGCTCAAAGAGCCTATCCTGCTCCCGCACAGAAACCCCGTACTGGTCATCGACACGGTTGACAACCCGGATCCAATCCAGGAAGGAACGGTAATCGTCAGCGGTGATTCGTTCTACTTCCAGCCGTTCCCGTACGCAGATCGGCTGGTGATCCGGAACAATGACAACATCCTCCACAAGCCGGCAGAAACAGCAGCGCTGGCCAGTATGCTCATCCTGTATGGCGCTCCCGTCGTGTTTATTGTGGGATATGTATATCATTTCATCAAGTATCTCATCGTGATCTTTGTCGCGTCGTTCGCCTGTTTCGTCCTCGCCCGCGTCGCGCGGTTCAGCATCGACTATCACAGCATGTTCATCGTGAGCATGTACGCCTCGACCGTCATGGCATGCCTCAGCCTGATAACAAAGCCGTTCACGCCCAGCATAGGCTACTTAGAGTACATCGTTTTTGCCGTGTACTTATTGTTGGGAACATTGACTGTCGGCGATTTCGCTGACACCTCTGCAGCACAGAACCATCCTGCTGCCAAAAGCTCCCGCCCGCCCCATCAGCGGACATTTGATGATGACGATGAGGATGAAAAGGCGTTTGGGTCGTTCTTTAAGAAAAGGTGATTAAGAAGTTGCAACGATTAAAAGTTGTCATGCTTACTGCTTCTTCTCCAGATATGCATGAACAGTATCCTTCATCGCTAAGCAATACGCGTTCTGGACGTTGTCCAAGACTGCCCTTGCTTCAGGAGCGCCCGGCGGGTTATTTCTCACGACGAATTCGACGCGGCGCTTGTCAAAATAGGATGACGTGCCGGCGTGCCGCCAAACCTGGGTAAGCCATGCCTGCAAGGCAACATACTCGGACGAGCTCAGGCGGCCATGCTTATCCAGCCTCATGGCACGATAGGCAACGCCACGGACAGCTTTATCCTTGTCGCCAGCATGCATGACTGCCTGGAACTGGAGCGGCAGGAATCTGATATCGCCAGAAGGGCGATGGTAGCGGACGGCCTGGCGATGGATGGCAGCATCCTGCAGGTTCGGAATCTCGCCGCTGCCATGGCGTTCGGCAGGCCTTGCCGTGTTCCGCACGGCAATAGAAAGCGACGGCGGGCGTGAAACAAGGTACAGCAGCCTCGTCCCTGCCGTGAGATACAGCCCAAAGCCGCCAGCAAGCTCTTCACTGATGACCATGTCCAGGCCGCAATGATACTCCGCTCGCTCATCTGGCGAATCCCCATTAGGGGTGTTGTGGATTGCGTCGTGAATATGTGCTGCACGGCCGTGAGAATCAAGAAAACGATCAATAAGGGACTGAACATGCAGCACCGGGTTCTTGGCATGGATGGTAAGCTCGGTATCATCAGCATCAAGGCGGGCAAGATCATCAATGGCTTGCAGGGGATCCTGGGAGGCGGCAGTTGGGATTGCAGTTTGGATGGCAGTTGGGTGAGCAGCAGGAGAAGCAGCATCGGAGCGGACAGCAGGAACTGGACGCGCATCCGAACGCCGCGCCAGGACAAGAGGAGAACACCCGGATGGCCTGCGAGATGCAGCAAGAACTACATTTGCCAGAGATGCATCATTCACCAGAGATACATTCGTTGGATTCATTAATCTGGGAGAAGAGGAAACAGTCTTATCGAAACTCCTCGTGGAATAAGGCAAGTGCCGCCTGGCAATGGACAGGATCACGACCACCTCAACAAAAGAAAAAGAAGATTGGATTATAAATGTTATGGAAAATAAATAGTATGGAAAACGAGCAGCTGTCGTAAACTGCATATCGTCACAAACTATAAATACTCTTGCCCCACCACCCCATGCCATGGTCGTTATCGGCATCATCGGCGGCACCGGGGTGGATGATCCCAATATCCTGGAGAATCCCCAATGGAAGAAAGTGCACACGCCGTACGGCGCGCCGTCAGACCGGTTCACTATCGGCAAAGTCAGCGGCGTGAGCGTGGTGGTGCTTCCCCGCCATGGCAGCCACCATCAGTATTCTCCATCTAACGTAAATTACCGCGCCAATATCAACGCCATGAAAGAGCTTGGCGTGACGCACCTCATCGCCCCGACCGCCTGCGGCTCGCTTCGGGAAGAGATAAAGCCTGGTGAACTGGTGCTGCTGGACCAGTTCATCGACCGCACGACAAAGCGCCACCAGACGTTCTATGACGGCCACGAGATCATGCACATCCCGATGGCAGAGCCGTTCTGCGGGAAGCTCCGGAACCTGCTCTTCTCGTCAGCAGCAAGGCTCGGCATCGCCTGCCATCCTGCCGGAACAACCGTCACGATCGAGGGCCCGCGCTTCTCGACACGGGCAGAAAGCATGGTCTTCCGCTCCTGGAACGCTGACGTGATCAACATGACAACTGTTCCTGAAGCAGTCTTGGCAAGAGAGGCCGGCATCCACTACTCTGCCATCGCCATGGTCACGGATTATGACTGCTGGAAGCAGGGCGAAGAAGTCAGCCTGGAAAAGGTCATGCACACGATGAAGCAGAATGCAGAGAATGTGAAGAACGTCATCATCCATGCCATCAGCAATGTTTCTGACGGTGAAGACGACTGCACGGCACACTGGAAGACAAGCAGGATGTGAAATGATGCCTTGCATGGCTTTGTAGAAAGTCGAATAGCATATGTTGGGCGCCGCCGTGCCATAACACGGTCATGGTATTTTTTCTTCCCCACTCGCCCGGGCAGGTGGGGAAGAAAAAAAAGTTTTCAGAGAAAACCACGGCGGCGCCCCAGATAATGTTTTTTCGTAAATTTCAATGACATATCCGCGAAAACTTAAAAACCATGGACTCTATCAAATCACACATCCGGGCCATCCCTGACTTTCCAAAGAAAGGCATCATGTTCCGTGACATCACGACGCTTCTCAAGGATGCTGCCGGATTTCAGCTCGTTATTGGCCAGCTCGCCAGCCGCTATCGCGGCAAGGATATTGATCTTGTTGTCGGCATCGAGTCCCGCGGCTTCATCCTTGGCGGGGCGCTGGCGTTTGCGTTAGGAAAAGGATTCGTGCCTGTCCGAAAGTCCGGCAAACTCCCTTATGATAAGATCAGCCACGAGTATGAGCTGGAATACGGCACGGACAAGGTCGAGATCCACACCGACGCCATCGCACCGGGCAGCAGGGTGCTGATGATCGACGACGTCATCGCTACCGGCGGCACGATGCTGGCAGCGATTGCGCTGGTGGAGAAATTAGGAGGTATTGCAGAAGAGTGCGCTTTTATTGTGGATTTGCCAGATATCGGCGGCAGCAAGAAGCTTCGAGAGAAAGGGCACTCCGTGTTCTCGCTGTGCGAGTTTGAGGGGGGATAAGGATGATGAGAATAAGGGCGATGATATTGGCGAAAGAAGAGGGAGCAGAAAAAAATAGATAAAAAAGTTATACGGCATATTATTCAGCACCGACACGAAACTACGTTTAAACTCCATGAGGAAAAAATTGGGCGCTTTGACTCAAATGGAGTTACTATTATTGAAAGACGTATGTGGAAAGCTTAGAGGAGTGCTTTAAGCTCGATGAATGGGTTTTTGTTTTGTTGTTTCCATGTGGTTATGAGGCTCATCATTACTTCGTTTGCT
>JACPCA010000023.1 GCA_016180035.1 Candidatus Woesearchaeota archaeon | reverse complement strand
TTGGTTGATTGTAAGCTTAATTCCTGCTTGTCTTGACATAAAATCACCTCTTTCCAAGCAGTAATATAACCTTATATATAAAACTTATCTTAGTATTTTTATTAATAAATCTGGATAAGAATGATTTCTGTAATCTTTACAGTCTACGTAAACAGGAAGAATTTTTTTGTTATGTTCTTTATCTGCTTGTTTTAAAAGCGTTGTTTTTCCAGTTCCTTTCCTGCCGTATATCACAACTCTCTGCGGTCCAAAAAGTTTTTCCTTGTTCTTATTAAAATCAACGAACTCGATATAAGTTATGTTTGACTCTTCCGTTTTAAGAATTTTTCTAAGATGGTTCCTTAGGTCTGATACACTATTGAGATAGGGCATTTTCTTATCAAGAAGAGCTGAGTTTATATTTATTCTTGTTTCCAAGCACCATATTAGATTACCTCAATAATCGTTTCTTGGTCTAACACCTTCTGCGCAGGTTTCAATCTCTTTTGAATAACCTCCAAATAGCTCTTCTCCTTCTCTATTCCTATGGAGTTTCTTCCCATTTTCAGAGCAACAGCAGAAGTCGTTCCCGAACCAACAAATGGGTCTAAAACTGTTTCTCCCGGCTTTGTACAAGATAGGATGATCCTTCTTAATAATTCCTCTGGCTTCTGTGTTGGATGTTCCCCAGCCCATTTTTCTTTTTTTGGTGTCAATGGGATACTCCACACATTTCTTGTTTGCTTTCCTTTAGGGTTTATATCATCATAGATCTGGTTTTTAGTATCTTCATAATTAAAAGTCCATTTCATGCCATTCCCATTTTTTGAAGCCCAAATAAGATGCTCCGCACTTTCTGTAAAAAATCTACAGGTAATATTCGGCTGAGCATTTGGCTTAAACCAGACCACATGATTATTTACTTTCAGATCAGTAAAATTCTGGATTATATGGCCTAATTGGTAGATATTGTGAAAAGAGCCGCATACCCATAGACTTCCCCCGTGCTTTAAAACTCTCATACACTCTTTGATCCACTTTACGTTAAATTGGAAAAATTCATCTTTAGTAAAAATATCCCATCCTTCTTGCATGGTAACGTGTTTGCTGTATTTCCATCCCAGTCCTTTTTTCTTAGACATATTGTAAGGCGGATCAGCAAAAACCAAATCTACGCTTTCGTCTGGGATCTCTTTCAGCTTTTCTAAAGAGTCACCAATTATTATTTTATGAGTTGTTTTCATTTGCCGTTACCTTCAACCCATTCTTTCATAAGAGTATTTATCTTTGTAGAAACCTTCATATCGTTATTTTCACAGAGATCTTTAAATTTGTCTAGAACTTCCTTATCAACAGTAATATTCAGTGGAACTTTTCCCATTTTACCCCCTCTTTACTAGTATTTATTAATAAATAGTAATATACATAACTCTTTTATAAAGTTTTCTGATTCTCATTCTTATGGTTCTTGAATGGAAGCCTAAACAGAAGCCAAAAGTAGAAGCGTTTAAAGAGTTTCATTTACAAGATGGAGCAACAATTGGTGTGTTTCAGGGTTCTAAAGGGAAGAATCCAGAGCTGGATATCGTTGTAAAGTACAAAGATAAATTCACTAAAAGAGTAGTCAGAACGCCAAAACATATCCATTGGGTAATAGACCTACTGATTAAGAAAGAGCATGACCGAGAACTAACTCTGGAATTCATAAATTACTTGTTTTCTATGTATGACAAAATTCAACCATTCAAAAACAAAGCAGAACAGCAAAAGTGCGAGCTAAAGTTTACAAGCCCTGAAAAATTGAAAAGATATGACTCTTTAAACAAATACGGAGAACACTCAGTAGAATTCATTGGCCATATTATTGAACTTCTAAGCATTGAAGAAAAAACCGGATTTGATGGAGCGTTCATGTTCAAGAACGTACTTCAAGCATTAAAAGAGGAAAAAGATATTTTCTCGATTGTATCAACCGCGACACATAACGGAAGACTCTAAGCGGAACTCCCCCAACGACTAAAATCTAGTCTGCTACACAGAGATTGATCAGAAATAAAGTAATAAACTACGTTAGCCCCTAAAGTCTCGGCAACGCAAAAACTTGCTCACTGCGGTTCGCACCCCGTTGCACTTTCGCTATCGCTCAGGGAGTTTAACAGGAATTCCGATGTTATACTCGTCGACCTACGAGCGAGGACTAAAATTATCGTTAATAGCATTTCCGCGCTGGGTGGAGAGGACAAGGCATCAGCCGAAGAGTTTTTGAGTTGCTGTACTTTTAGGCGCTGTCGTAGTTTTTTAGTGTAATGTTATCATCGGGGACTGGCGTTAGTGAATTTTAGTCGAACCATCCCGATTTTATATTTGTTAGGTTTTCTATCGAGAGTTTTGACAAAAGGTGATGGTTATTCAAAACTCTTCATAATACTACCTGAGAGGCACTTAATAAGACATTTTCTACAGAGCCCGAATCACCAATAGTCTTATATACACCGCCTGCCTCTTCTTTCCTGCACACCGATGATTAGGTGAACACCAGTGCCTCTCATGGCAGACGGAAGTAACTGATGAGGTGTGTATTTTCAAATTGAGAGAAATTTTAAATGAAGAGAACTGTCAAGAGGTCACCCAAACATTCCTTTATATGATGTATCCCCTTCTTCCTGCCTCACTTTCTTGACAGCATGGAGAAGGTCCATCTCCGTAACGACAATCCTCTCCTCGCGGATGGCAAAGTAGCCTGCTTCCGTGCATACCGCCCGTATTTCTGCGCCTGAAAGCCCCACCAGCTGGCGCTGGATGGTGTCGAGATTGATCTTCTTGTCCAGCCGCATGGGCTTGGAGTGGATCTTGAAAATGTCAATCACCGCATCCTTGTCCGGGTAAGGAACCTCGATGAGGCGATCAAGCCTGCCTGGCCGGAGGACCGCGGGGTCAAGGATGTCCTTTCGGTTCGTGCAGCCGATGATCTTGACATTCCCCAGGCTCTTGAAGCCGTCAACTTCTGCAAGAAGCTGCATGAATGTTCTCTGGACCTCGCGCTCGCCGGACGTGCCGACATCAACACGGGTTGCAGCGATGGCATCGATCTCGTCAATGAACACGATAGACGGCGCCTTCTCCCGCGCCAGCTCAAAGATTTCCTTGACCAGCTTGGAGCCCTCGCCGATAAATTTCTGCACGAGCTCTGACCCCACCACTTCAATGAAGGTGGAATTTGTAGAGGAAGCGACAGCCTTTGCCAGCAGCGTCTTGCCAGAGCCCGGCGGGCCATGGAGCAGCACGCCTTTCGGCGGCTGGATGCCCACCTTCTTGAACAGCTCCGGCTTGAGGAGGGGAAGCTCGATGACTTCCTTGATGTCTTGGATCTGCGAGGTGAGCCCGCCGACATCATCCCAGGACACGGTCGGCTTTTCGATGATGACAAATTTTTCGACATTAAACTTTTTTGAGGAGTCGATCTTTTTTACGATGGTGAGGTTCTTCTGTTCAACAAGCACGGTATGGCCTGGAAGAATATCCCTGCAGTTGGAAGAGATGTCCACAAAGAACTCATTGCCATTGTTCAGCCGAAGAAGGGCGTTCTCTCCGATGATATCCTTGATGTCCGCAACGAGCAGGGGAGCACGGTTGAATTTGGTCAGCTCTTCTCTCAGGCTGGTGACGGTATCCTTGAGAAGCCGGTTTTCTTCTTCTAAGCTGCTGATATCAATAGTGTAATGAGACATAACCTTGTTGATGATATCATCTTCCTTGGTCGCCATCAACAAGAAAAAAGCCCAAAACTATTTAAAGATGACGGTTTTGATATGTACTGCCTTTGACAGAGGCACTACCGCCGAAAAAGAGTTAGGACAGACCCTTTGACCGTTGATTGTTGGGCTGGTTGTTGTCCTCCTTCCTTTTTCCCGTCGGGAAAACCATGATTTCTGCTCTGCAAAATTAGTAACATTTAAATACTTCTTGTGATATTTCTATCGAGAGCGGGGTATGGTTTATCAGGAAAATATGACTATCTGGATATCATACTCTCTAAAAAGATAAAAGAGGTAACGAACTATGGCAACGAAAATAGCAAAAGTGGGAGTGCGGCGGGAAAAAGGATGGCTCTACTTCCTGGACAAGAAAGGAAATGTCGCCCGGGCAAAGATGGCAAGGGCAGGAAAAAAGTCAAGCGGGGGGCAGCAGATTCTCTCAAAGACCGGCGTCAAGCGCCAATCAGGATACCTTTACTTTATTGACAAGCAAGGTGATGTCGCTATGGTCAAGATGAACCGTGGCGGCAAGAGCCGGGCAAGATCAAAGAAGAGAAGGCGATAGGCCTTTCTTCATTTTTCTTTTTTGTCTCTCTTTCTTTTTTATCTCTTAACATTATCAGTATTTGTTAGGGAACAAGATAAGGCCTTTCGGCAGTTTTGTGAGCAGTTCTGCCTTGTTCTTGCCAAAGATGAGCGTGTCCTCGATCCTCATGCCGCCCTTTCCTGGAAAGTAAAGCCCTGGCTCGATCGTGAAGACCATCCCTTGCTCGAGCTGTTCTGTTGATCGCGGGCTTAAGCTGGGGGCTTCATGGACCTCAACCCCGACGCCATGGCCAAGGCTGTGGATGAAGCGATCCTGATGCTTGCCTAACAATTTTGCACAAGAGGTGTGGAGATCAGCACAGGACGTTGTTTCCTGAAGCATAGCGATGGCCTTTTCCTGAGCTTCTTGAAGAAGAGAGTACCATCCTGCCTCTGTCCTTGACGGAGAGCCGACATAGACCGTTCTCGTCATGTCCGTGCAGTATCCTTGGTGCTTGATGCCAAAATCGATGACGCAAAACCCCCGTGATATCTGCACCGGCCTGGGCTCGTAATGGGGGATGGCAGATGCCTTCCCGCTGCCGACGATGACAGGAAAGGAGAGCCGGCAGCCTGCATCAAGCGTTCTCTTCTCCAGAAAGAGCGCAACCTCCTGCTCAGTCTTGAAGGACGTGAATTCTGCAAGGCATTCTTCAACAATCCCATCGGCGATGGTGAATGCTTTCCGCATGATGTCCAGTTCCTGATCGGTCTTCACCATGCGCAGCTGCTCGCATAGGGAAGAGATATCAATAATGTTCAGATCGCTCTTTTTGCTGCTGCCCTGTTGGCTGCTGTTCTTCTGGTGTTTCTTGCCCGCAAGCAGTTTCTTCTCCAAAGAAGCATGATCACGAAGCGTGAGGGCAGAATAATCCAGGCCGAGAACATGGCCTTCAAGATTCTCTGTTATCTCTTCTGATAATGATTTCTTATAGACGACAACAGAACATTTGGTCGGAAAGGAGGATGCAGCCAGCGCCCTGCCCTCCTCCATCGCCGGGACAATGAGAATGGGCCTGCCGGACTGGCGGATCACGAAAGCGCCGAAGCCAGCGTAGTGGCAGAAATAGTAAAAGTTGGGAGACGGCTCTTCACCAAGATTCAGCAGCACGACCGTCGTGATGCCATCCTGCTTCATGCGCTGCTGGAGTTGGGAGAGTTTCATCGTGATAGTACCGAACTCGTACAAGGGAATCAGCGAGTAATATCGAAGCCGGCAATCTGGTCAGCGAGCTTTTTTGCTGGCCCTTTCTGAAAATGGCTGCGGACAGGCTGGATGAGCGCATTCGTTGCCGCTGCCACTGCTTTCTTCAGGTCCAGCGGGTGGAGCTTGCCGTCTGCGTACGTTTTTTCCAGCTCAGCGTAGGAAGAAAACGTGACCGTACCGCCAAATTTGGGAGGCCGTTCGACGACGAGATCCTTGCTCTTCTCAAACAGGATGTATCGTGCATAGTCCATCACCGGGTTTTCCCAAGCCTGCTTTTCCGGACAGTAAGCTTTTGTTATCTTCTGCATGATCTGCTCCTCCGTGTCCGTCATGAAGATAGCCGTTTCCGGCCTGGACTTGGACATCTTCATGGCAATCGCACGCTCGATGGCATCAGCACTGCCAACCGGCGGCTGGCCGAGCCCCATCAGCATGTGATGGTGGACGCTGACCGGCTTCCAGAACCCGATCTTCTCCCCAATCTCCCGCGCAAGCATATTCACCTTGCGCTGGTCCATGCCAAGCTGGCAGATATCTGCCTGAAGATGAAAAATGTCAGCAGCCTGCATGCATGGATACAATATCTGAGATGCCTGCAGGGCCTCGTCTTCGCTCCGCCCCATGATCTGGCTGCAGCGGATGATGCGCTTCGCCGTTGAATGCCTTGCAACCTGCATGACGATCTTCCAGTATTCCGGATCCTTGATGGCATCATTGGCCCAGAGAAAGTCGACCTTGTCCACGTCCATGCCGCAGGCCTTCCACACCTCCACCAGGTACTTGCCAACAAGCTGGATACGGCCAAGGTCACCCCCCATCTTGTTGTTAGCCCAGGCATGCCAGTCCGCAACCCACATCTTGAAGCGGCAGCCGGCCTTGAGCATCTTGTTCACGTTGATCGCCCGAAGAAGGCCTTGGGCGATATGCACCCTGCCAGATGGCTCAAACCCGTCATAGGCGACAGGGGCAGCCTTTGTCTCAAGAAGGATCCGAAGGTCATCACGAGTGATGATCTCTTCCCCTACCTGAGATATCATGTCCAAGCGGCGTTCGATGTCCATACCCCTGTTTGGAGGAGAATCCTTTAAATGTTTTTCGAGGAAAACGAGTGGTTGATTGTGGCGTGCAGTGCCGTGGCGATGCATGGAACCGCGAATGAGGAGTATCAGAATCGTGGAGAAGGGATGAATAGTGGAGAATAGTGTTATACATCGGTGAATACAGGTTGATGAAGAAGAAAAAAAACAGATAAAAAACGTGGCAGACCACCCTCGTATGTGCATAGCTGATTTTTCTTAATAATCTATATTCTGGAGTATAGAAAAGCTTATTTACTTGTTTAGCTACATTGTAGCTAAAATGAAAGAAACGAAAATTGAACTTACTGGGTTTGAAATGTTAGAGAAAAAAGTCAACAAGAGTGGCAATAGTGGAAGAGTTTATGTTCCCATTGAGTGGATTGGGAAAAAAGTAAAAATTATACTGGTTGAAAAATGAGCTTAATAGAACTTGCTGGATCATTGAATGAACAATCTAAAGAAGAAATTATCAAGAAATTTCTTGAGCTTTATGAAGAGAACGAGAAACTAAAGAAGAAACTTCGTCGGTATGAGAATCCTCATACCCCTCCAAATAAAGATGAAAGAAAGTCAAGAACTAACTTTGTTTCTCAAACTGGTTTAGGAGTTGGTAAACAGACTGGTTACAAAGGTGCTACAAGAGAACAAAAAGAACCTACTGATTTTGTCAATTGTTTTGATAGTGTTTGCTCACAATGTAGCAAACATAACAACCCTAAAGGGATAAAACAAAAAATCTACGAAGAGATTTCTGACCCCCAACCAACAAAGATAATTAAAGTGCAATGGGGGGTTTATGATTGTAAATGCGGACATCATTGGGAATCAAAACCTGTAGAAGTGCCAGATAAAGGGTTATTTGGAAAAAATATGCAAACCCAAATCACTTTACTCCGTTTCGACGATAGATTGCCGCTTAGAAAAACCATTTCAGCGATAGAAAGGCAGTACAAAACTACTTTAACTTCTAAAGCAGTTTATGATGTGACGAAACGAGTTGCTGACAAAGCAACTCCTGAATATGAGAAGATAAAACATAAGATAAGAAGAGCCACAAATCTACATATTGACGAGACAAAAATTAAAATACAAGGGGTAACTTATTGGCTCTGGATTTTCCGTTCAAAGAAAAATGTATTTTTTGTGATACACAAAAAAAGAAACAGAACTGTTCTTGATGAAATATTAGGATACAAATATCGAGGGATTATAATTTGTGACGGTATGTCCGCCTATGAGGAATATACAAAATACTTACAGAGGTGTTGGGCACATATTCTCAGAGAAACAAAAGAAATGGCAGAAAAGCATGAAGATGCAAAACCAATGCACCAATGGATGAAAGATTTGTTTGCCGTTGTGAAATCGGCAAGTGTGAAAGACCCACCAGATAAAAGACAAAGAAAGTATGATAAATGTATTGCAGAGATGAAGCAGTTGATTCAGATGTACTCTTCATATAACCATCTGTCTACAGTTATCACCACAATCAAAAATGGTTTAGATTTTTGGTTCACAAGAATAATCCATCCTCAGATTGAACCAACAAATAATAATGGAGAACGTTCTTTAAGAGAGATGGTGGTTATGAAGAGAATAATGGGTACGCTGAGAAATCAGGATGGAGCAGACATTTTGGCAAAAATGATGACTTTGATCTCCACTTGGAGATTAAATGGACAGAACCCATTTTATTCTTTGAAAGCCCTAATTTGAGCTATGCACATACCCACCCTCGAAACATTTAAATAGTACTTCGATATCTGCACGGTTACCACTGCTGGCAGCAAGACGTGAAAAAGAAAGAAAAAGCAGTGGAGAATTATCGCAGGGGATGACCGTGGCAGACGAGGACGACAAGAAATTCTCAAAACAATTGCTGGGAAAGACCGTAGTGTCAAAGACCGGAAAGCGATTCGGTGAAGTCGGTGACATCGTATTCCGAGACCAAGTCCGGCGAGCTGATCAACATGATCCTGGCAAATCCAACTCCCTACGCGCTCAAGCTGGAGCTGGAAAAAGACAAGGCAGGAAACATCCTCATCCCCTTCAGCTCTGTCATCGCAACAGGCGATTTTATGGTTATCGCTGAGGAAGAAATTATTTAGCCTGCAGGTTCATCGTATGGGGAATCATTAGTGAGCGCCCATTCTTTTTTCTTCTCTTCCCTCAAGTATCCCACACAGTATCCGTTGGTGAAACACCATGACATCAGCAATATGGATTGAAAAATACCGGCCAAAAAGCTTTGCAGAGATCCAAGGCCAGAAGGATATCATCCGCCGCGTCGAGGCGCTGGTACGGCAGAAAAACATCCCTCATCTTCTTTTTACCGGGCCGGCTGGCGTCGGGAAGACAACGCTCGCGCTAGTCGTCGCCAGAACCTTGTTCGGGGAAGAATGGAGAAACAATGTCCTCGAGCTGAACGCGTCGGACGAGCGCGGCATTGACGTCATCCGGAGCAAAGTCAAGGATTTTGCCAGGACGCGAGCGATGGGCGATGCCCCGTTCAAGATCATCTATCTCGACGAGTGCGACGCCCTGACCCGAGAGGCCCAGCAAGCCCTCCGCCGGACGATGGAGAATTACAGCCAGACGACGCGGTTTGTCCTTTCTGCCAATTACTCCTCGAAAATCATCGATCCTATCCAGTCGCGCTGCGCCATGTTCCGCTTCAAGCCCCTCGACAAGGCAGAAATCTTTAGGATCATCAGCCGCATCCAGGCAGATGAAGGCCTGTCGGTCACGGACAAGGCGAAAGATGCCCTCTATGAAGCATGCGAGGGAGACTGCAGAAAGCTCGAGAACCTGCTTCAGAGCTGCGCATCTATGGGCAACGAGATTGATGAAGAGACTGTCTTCTCGATGGCCTCGATGGCAAGGCCGACAGATATCCTTATCGTCCTCCAGCTGGCGCTGGACAACAAGTTTGTCGAGGCCAGAAGCCAGCTGCTCAAGGTCATGGTGGATTACGGGCTTGCCGGCATTGACATCATCAAGCAGATCCAGAAAGCCATCCTAGACCTGCCGGTTGATGGGCGGAAGAAGATGAAGCTGATGAGCGCGTGCGGAGAGTGCGAGTTCCGCCTGTCCGAGGGGTCAGACGAGTACGTCCAGCTCGAAGCGTTCCTGGCAAAGGTCACTCTTGCCGGCATGAAGGCAGGAAAGGATGAGGGAGATTGAACTGGTTTGTTTTGAAAAACTCTTTTTCTGATAAGAATATTCAGTAGGAAGTAATAATTTTCAATAGGGAAGATGAACAAGAGAAGATGTAAAAATTAGCTTGATGCCCCAATCCCGACATCCTTCACCAGCACGGTTTTCTGGATGGATTGGAGGTACTTGTATTCCAGATCAACCTCGAACAGGTGCTCGAACGTCGTCTCCACGCCGCTGATATCAATCGTACAGATGACCGGCCTTGGCGCGCCATCAAACAAGTGGATGTAGCCGCCCGTGATGCCATCTGATGTGGTGAATGTTTCTTCAAGGCCAGAGCATTCTGGAGCCACGCCAGCAATCATTGATGTTGGGATGACTTTGACAACGAACCTATCCGGATTGGTGATCGTGTCCTGGCATTCGGCAGAATCCACGTTAAAGAATGCATCGTTTTGGTCTCCGACGTGCGACACGACAAAGTTCACCTGGATCTTGTTCGTGCCTATAGGATCCTCCCGAAGCTGAGTGATGTGAATTGGGCCGCCGGAATTGTACGTTGTCTTTTCCTCGCTGACCTTGCAGAGTTCTGCCCTGCCAGTCTCAAGAAGGTCTCTCTTGACACAGATCTTCGTCGTTGTCCTGGTCTTATAATCATAACAGATATCTGCCCTCATGTTGACAGGGATGTTCCCGTGCAGGTCTGGAACATAGCTTAGCGTATCAATCCCAACATCAGGCCCTTCAGGAAATTCAACAAGAGCCTGCCCGCCATTGATGACCGAGCCGTCAAAATTCTTCTTTGCCCCGAGCAATTCAATCGGAAGATTTCGGATAAGGTATTCCTGGCTTGGGACGCCAAAATCTGTGGGGTTGATGCCGACAATCTCTACATAAGCCTGGTCCGGCGCAACATCAGCCTCTCCCTGGTTCTTCAGCTGAATGGAAATGCCAAAAGGAAAATTATTGTTGTCGAATACTTCTTCTGGAGGAGCGCCGGCAATAAAGCTGGCAAGCAAGCCGTTCTTCCCGCCAATAAAGGGCGTGCTGACATCAACATTCGCAGTATCGCCGCCCCCACCACTACAGGCAGAGAGGAAGATGGCAGATGCAAGAAGCAGGACGACGAGCAAAGAACGGATGGAAGAGTTCATCATAAGCTATTCTGGAATAGTGGGATTTATAAAGTTTTTCTTTCAAAAGGAGCTGGAAAAAGAACATACCCTCCCAACCAATAGCGTCGCGAACAGAATAGGTAAAAAAAGCACCCGGCTTCGTATCGCTCAAAACTCGCATCCGAAGCAAATTGTAGGCGAGTTTTGGGAATCCCTAAATTGAGCGACCTCGCTAAAGCTCGGTCACCCTAAGGCCACAAACTTGCTTTTACAGCTGTAAACTCAGTTTAGCCATTTTTGTTAGACTCCGAACGGAGTGAGGAGTCCACCTACACGTCGAGATAGTTCCTCCGGCGGAAGCTTAACGCCCAAAAAAGCATTTTGTTTTCCTCCCGATTACGCAATGTGGTTGTGGGATGAGGGAAGAAAACAAAATGCGAAACACCCGCGCCGTCGCCTGCCACTCTGTTCTTCTAATCCTTTTTTCTTGCTCCACAATGTTGAGGAGCAAGAAAAAAGGACAGGAGAATACATTGCAGAGGCGACGGCGCCACGGCCCGTTGTGCCCAAAGGGCACTTTTATTAGTTTTAATCTAAGCGGACAGTATTGCGAAGAATATAGACCTCATCTATACCCGTACGGCACAAGCCTTCCGGGCAGCTTGATGATCTCTACCGGCACCGCCACGGTATCCCGATAGCCATAATGAAGATTGATGTTCATGTTGGTCAGGTAGGCATCCGTGACTCTGGTGCTCATCGTGCTCAAGTCAAGCCGGCAGAAGCTGAAGCCTGCACCATTTGTCAGGCGGACAGGCTGGGGGAAGCACTCCAGCGGCTGGCCGGAGATTTCCGCGCTGATGATGACCTTGTCGATCTGCTCTCGTGTCAGGTCGCGATGGCAGTTGGCGATCGGCACGGCAACAGATGATGTTGGAAGGCCAGGATAGGTTGTCAGGTCGCCGCCGGGAGCAAGCACGGTTCCCCGCCCAACATTCTTGATAGCGATCTTGAACTGGATCTGATCCTGCGTTGCTTCTTGCTGGATACTCGTGACGGCAACAGGGCCGCCCTGAGGAGAAAGGCTCTGGTCCCGCGTGACACACACCTTGTCTTCCACTTCAAGGCCTCGGGGGTCGGGATCAATACAGACTTGGGCTGATGCCTCGGTCCTGTACGCATAACAGGCACTCAATTTAAAGATCTGCCGGAACACATCCGTATTTGGCGGCATCTGGATAGAGGGGTCATAAAAGTCCAAGACATATGACATCTCCCCTTGAGGGTTAAACACGCTTTTGCCATCGGCATTGAACACTGTTCCTGCTTCTCCAGCCGGTGTAAGGTGAATATACTGCTGGTCGTACCCGCTCACATAGAACAAGCCGCCAGTGACCGGTGTTGCGCCCTGATTTGAATACTCCATCGTGAGGTGAAGCGCATCTCCCTCGTACAGGCGCTTAGGTGGATTGCCAGGCAGGAATTTCATCACCATCCCCTGAGAGCCAGTATGGTAATCAAACGACCGAGTATCTTTTCCCGTCTTCCGAAGGCTGCCGCCCTGACAGGCAGTGGCCATGAAAAGAAGGAAAAGAAGCAGAACAACAAGGAAAAACGAGGACCTCGATGGCTGTCGAATCAATACCTTGATTGAGGAAGATGCCATATTCATCATTTTGATTGTTTAACCTATATAAAATTTGTGATAGTGATGGCCTTGAAAAAACCTAGTAACATCAACGAAGGCGTGAAGGCTATTCAGGTAATCTTCTCAATCGTGATAGGGGAGGAAATAGACTGGGTGTACCCATACGACAGCTGCACGACAAGGCTGGTGAGGAAGCTGCTCTGGTCTTTTAGAAGAATGTTTGGCCGGAGATGGCATCGGAATTTTCCTTCATTATCCCGCAGCTGAACAGTTGGGGCATCACATCGTATTGCACCGCTGCTAAAGGTGTACTTTGAAAAGGCGACCTCGTCAAGCGTAACCTTGTTGAAGTCAGCCACAGTAAGGCTTGAATACCCTGTTGACGAGCAGGCAGATTCTATCTTGTTCTTCTCTACTGCCTGGCCCTTTCCAACATTCTTGACCGTGATGGTAAAATACGGAGTGAGGTAATCGCCGTCCTGCACGGTCTTGACATCGACGCTGGTGACCGCGACAGGGCCGCCCTGCCCGCTGGAAAACGACAACGGCTTGAAGGCACAGGCCTTCTGCTTCGGGTCCGTGCGCTGATAGATATCGGTGTCGATGCACAATTCTGACGATGCTGTTGTCTGGTATTTGTAACATGCGGTGAGGATGACCGTGCTGACGTGCTGCTCGGTCTTTGGATCAATAGGCAGCGGCTTGAGCGTGAACGTCACGAATTCCTGCTTGCCATACGGGTCAACCTCGGTCCTGCCAGGAAGGCTGAATACTGCCCGCTCGCCGCTTTCTCCGATAGCGATCGGCGCCATGTCTGCCTCATACGTATTCCAGCTCACGACGTTGAGGTAATCCTTTTCGACTGCCAGCGTCATGTACCCTTCAGGAATATCCGCCGCTCCCTTGTTTTCGATCTCCACCGTGAATGAAAAAGGGACACCATCGCTTGATGCAGAAGGAGACGGAGCAGTGACGAGCGAGGGAAATGACCCTTTCACGAAACTCATGCTTAACGCTTCTGTTCCGGCATGAAGCTTGTAGGGCTGAGGCCCTTTTCCTCCGCCGCCCTTGCGAAGCAAGCCGCCAGCCTGGCACGCCTGCAGGAGGAGAGCAAGAATGATAAGGAGCGCAACGACCATGATGAGCTCGGAATAGGAAAAGGATTGCTCTCGAGGAATGTGACGGGTGTGGTGGATGCGGCTGCTCATGGGGATGCACCCGGTGCACCTGGCACTCCGCGAAGCGTCTGGTCCTTGATCGTGATAGAGGTTGCTTTTTCCAGTTCATATTCATACCCAACAGACACCTTAAAGTATTGGGTGGATAACGGAACGCCGCCAAGCACGAGATCAGGATTCGTCACTTTGACATTGCAGGCAAACGGCACATGGTCGTTGCCCTGGATGTACTCGCCCTTCAGGTGTTCAATCCCACGACGGACAACATTCGTCGTGATGGTGGTGACACCATCAGAGAACCCATCTCCTCCTGCGGTTTCTGTGGTGATGGACGTTTCAGAAGTTTCTTTCAGGTTATAGACGAAGTCATATTTTACCTCCCCTGATCCATCAGTACAGTCCGGATTACTACTGTCGGAAGCAGAACAATATTTCTTTTCCAAATTGATGTTGCACTCTTCTATCTTCACTTCCATTCCCGGCGGCACTTTCAGGACGAGCTTGGTAATGCCGAGAATCTTTCCCTCCCAGCGATTCTTGAGGCTGCCGCTCAGCCGGAATTCTGTATCGCGGATGATGCCCTGCAGGGGCTGATGGACGGTCATGCCGATCTCGATTGGGCCGTTGGAATACACTGCTCTCGGGCTGGTGTCCTTGATTTGAAACTGCATGAAAGGATCAGCGCCCTGCTGGCGCATGCCCCGCAGATATTCCTGATCCATGAAGTACGACTTCAGGTACGAGTTCGTGTCGAAGTTGAACACGGCTTGGAACGATGCGCGTTGGGAACCAGGATTGAAGACTCCAGGATCAAACTGGCAGGTGAGGTCGGCATATTCAGAACCAGTTACGCTAAATTCTTTTGTAAATACGGCGTCACCAGTAGCGTATTTGTTCGTTTTCCCCTCCGTTTTCACCGGCTCCGGCCATACCGGCGGATCAGCAGAGGGATTCCCCTTTGTCATATCACCGGTGAGGCCATCGCAGGTTACCTTGATACCCAACGGCGTATCCTGATCTATCGTCCTTGCCTTGAGCGTGCCCCAGACCGTGACTGCCTCATCCTTGTAGAAGAACGGCGAAGCAGGCTCGACCTTTTCAAGATACACCCCCAAAGGCTCGTCCTTGTTCTTGTCCACATCCCCCGTGTAATAATCACCAGTAGCATACTTGATCTGATACTGAGTTGCAGTCTTGAACGACCTGAAGACGCCAGTAAAGGTGTCAATGAGGGACCCAACTGCGCCTTTCGCTGCCGCTTTAGCATCCTCTTTGGATACTTGAAACTGGTCCAGCGATAACGAGTCCTGAAACAGGGGAGTGGAGGAAAAAGAGAGGTAGACAAAGATGAGGAGGAGAGCGATAAAATAGGCAATGATGCCCCACCTCATCAGCGTTGGGCTGTCATTAAAGAACATGATCGCGATGACCCATGGCCAGACAGGGAAGAGGATCATCAGCCAGCTGATCGTCTCAAGGTCAAGAAGGTACGACAGAGAGACCTTGGACAGCACGCCGTACAGTGCGCCCTCGGTAAACGCGAACAGCCAGGGAAGAAAGAACGCCACTGCACTGACGATGAGCGCAATCTCGACAGCGCGAGGAAGGTCCATCACATAGCGGAACAGGAAGGCAATGATGGCGATAGCGACGAGAAGGTACATGATGATCCGATAGCCGTGCGGCGTGGAAAACTTGGTCTTCACCTCAAAAAGGTGGAGAAGAATCGTGACAATGAACATGGCAAGCACTGCAAAATGGTCGACACGCCCCGGAGAGCTGGGAGTGCCGATCCCTGCCTTGAGAAAACCTAATCCCATCTGGCCACCCTCCTAAAACAGCGCAAACAACGGACACCATGCCAAAAAGGATGCCGCGGGATAGGAACAAAGCCGAGATAGGATAAGCTGGAGAGAATCACTTCATCACCTCTTTTGACAGGATAGCTGTTGGCTGGATAAGGATAGGGATGGTGAGGGGGGATTGGATAAAAAATTATCCATCTTATTTATCCAAATTATTCAAGGGTGACCCGCATATTCACGATATCCATCGTCGTCTTGGGCCGGATCTCGATGACGTTGTTCCCTTTGCGCACAAACGGGTCAATGACGAGCGAGTAGGACTCGCTGCGGACGTCAAAGCCGCGCAGGTGGCCGTTGATGTACAGTTCTGCCTTTTTCATGTCCACATCATTGGAAAAGGAAAGGGAGAGCACGGCCTTCTTGGATCGCGCGAGGAGGGAGTCAAACGATGGCTGGGGGATGTCAAAGTAGAATGTTGGGAACGTGACCTGCTTGAGCTCCGACTTAAGATTGATGTTATCAATGAGATAGGGGCCCTTATCGGTCCTGAACAGCAGCGTGTTCTCCCCATTCAACAAGAGGTGGGACGCGAATTCCAGCGGGCGGAGCGCGCCGCAATCCGGAACAGAAGAGAAAATCTCGTGATTGTTGACGTACACGTGCAGCACTCCGGCATTGTCCTGGGTGCATTCAGGAAGGAACTTGAGCAGGACGCGGACGACATTATTCCGCTCGGTCTCGCTGACCAGGAACGACAACTGTGCCTCTTGGGTTGCAACGTCAGTCACGTCTGCTGTTATCTTGATGTTTTCAAGGTCAAAAAAGTTTGTCCGCCAGAAGGCTGCACCAACACCCGACACCTGGATCTCGAGCGTGTTATGCTCCAGCAGCAGATCTTGAGAAAGGCGGATGGGCGGCATCGACAAGGAGGTGATATCTGAATTATATATTTCACGGCCGTTCAGGACGACGATCAGCCTGCCCTGATACGATCGGATGGCAAAGGACAACAAAAGATTTTTCGTGTTGCCCAGGTCATCAACGGTAAAATTCATCTGCTTGGAAGAGGTATCAAACCATGCATTCTTCACATACGCCGACTGGACAGAATCGAGGATGACCGCGTTCGTCGTCGTGTAAAGGTTCACGGACGGCAGGACGTGCTCGACATCTTTCTGCGGCAGATAATCCAGCCGCCCTGGCGACGCAAGCAGCAGGGTCGTGTTGGAAAGAACACCGCCGCTTCCTGCTTCTCGCCCTTCCAGGATAGCCTGGCGCTGGGCAGGGGGAAGGAATAGGATATACAGGATGATTAGCGCAGCAATAATGACGACCAGGACAGCCGCACCAGTGCCAGACTGGCCCTTCCTGCCCTTGCAAGCCTGGCCTATCCAAGCTGGAGTAGAATTGGAAGAGGGAATAGAAGTATGGGAAGAGGAAATAAAAGCGAGAGAGGAAGCAGAAGGGGGAGGGTGGGTAGTATTGCCGAACAGCCGTGGGAAGCTCATACCACTTAAACGAATAGCTTTTTATATAAATGTTTTTCTTTTTGCATGGATGAGGATTCTGCATTCTGACCTTCGGAATGGGGAGCTGGTTGTTTCCCCTGATCATGCTGATGACCTTTGGGAACTTAGCACGCTCATTGACCCCGATGACCTGGTCAAAGGCAAGACCGTCCGAAAAATCAAGCTGGGAGGGGACAGCGAACGGGCAGGCGTGGCAAAACGCGCTGTGACCCTGACCATACAGGTTGAAAAAGCCGAATGTACCTCTTCTTCCGAGCTTCGGATCAGCGGCTGGGTGGTTGACGGGCCAGAAGATATCCCCCGCGGCGCCCACCATACGATCACCGTAGAGCCGCACGACAAGCTGACCCTCCAAAAACCTGTCTGGACTGCAATCCATCAGCGCAAGCTGGAGCAGGCAACACAAGGAGAGCAGGCCCGCGTTCTGCTGTGCGTGATGGATCGAGATGAAGCGCACGTGGCACGCCTCAAAAAGCGCGGATACGAGGTCGTCTTCAGCCTTCATGG
Source organism: Candidatus Woesearchaeota archaeon (assembly GCA_016180035.1). Taxonomy (GTDB): domain Archaea; phylum Nanobdellota; class Nanobdellia; order Woesearchaeales; family UBA12501; genus JACPCA01. The sequence goes on along the minus strand of JACPCA010000023.1, from coordinate 14,387 downwards.
GGATGTGGCCAAGAAAAGAGAGGAGAGCAGGGGAGAGAAAGGAAGAGGCGAAAAAGGAGAAGGAACGTTCTATCACGATCTTCTTCGCTCGCTGCAAGAACTCGACAGCCAGTCGCCGGTAGACATGATCATTGTAGCAAGCCCGGCGTTCTGGAAGGAAGATTTCAAGAAAAGCGTGAAGGACGACAAGATTGCAAAAAAGATGACGCTCGCCACCGTGTCCAGCAGCGACAGGACCGCATTTAACGAGCTGCTCAAGAGGCAGGAAGTCCAAACCGTGCTGCACCAGGACAGGACCAGCAAAGAGATGGCGCTTGTTGACAGCGTGATGGCAGAGCTGGGAAAACGCGGAGAGGCAGGCGGCAATGCCGTGTACGGATTTCTGGACGTACAGCACGCGTCAGAAGCAGGAGCGCTGCGCATGGTTGTCGTAAGCGACGCGTTCATCAAAACAGCGCGAGAGCAAAAAAAAGACAAAGCCCTGGACGAGGTATTGCGGCAGGCAGAAGCAGGAAGAGCAGAGATCCATATTATCTCGTCAGATCATGACGGGGGGAGACGGCTGGATGGCATCGGGGGGATTGCAGGCGTGACAAGATACAAGCTGGAGAATGGATAAGATTAAGAAGGAATAACGCGGTGGAAAGAAAAGATTGAGAAAGAATAAAGCAGTGTTTAGCTTCAGGAAGCGGGAGAAGCATTATTTCTTCCTCAACAGCATCTCCGCCTCCCTCGCCATCATCAGCGCCTCGTTGGTCGGGATGACACACACGATGGCCTTGCTGGCTGGCGTTGAGATGATCTTCTCATTCGCCTTATTTTTGGCACGGTCAATTCTGATCCCAAGATAAGAAAAATGCCCCATGACGCGCTCGCGCAGCGCCGCAGCATTCTCCCCGATCCCTGCCGTGAACACGATAACATCCACCCCGTTCATGGCAGCAGCGTACGCCCCGATGTATTTTGCCAGGCGATAGCAGAAAACATCCAAGGCAAGTTTCGCGCGGGGAGACGAGGACGATAGTAGGTCGCGAACATCATTGCTCACGCCAGACACGCCAAGAAGCCCGGACCGATGATTCAGAAGATAGTCTAATTTTTTTGGTGATGAAGAATGATGCTCGAGAAGGATGAGCGGAATGGCAGGATCAAGATCGCCGCATCTTGTTCCCATCACCAGCCCTTCAAGCGGGGTGAACCCCATCGAGGTGTCAACGCTCCTGCCGTTCTGGATGGCAGCGACAGAACAGCCGTTTCCCAAGTGGCAGGTGATGGCCTTCACTGCAGCAGGGCTCTTCCGGAGAATCCTGCACGCCTCCTGAACAATATAGGCATGGCTGATCCCGTGAAAGCCATACCGCCGGATCCTAAACTTTTTGGCAATGTTTTGGGGGATGGCATACGTATACGCTTTGGCTGGAAGCGTTTGGTGGAAGGCAGTGTCAAACACCGCAAGATGAGGGACGTGAAAGAGCTTTCTTGCGATCAGTATCCCTTTCAGTTCTGGCTTGTTGTGAAGCGGGGCAAGCTCTGTTGCGTTATGGATTGCCTTCAGCACAGGGGAAGTGATACGGCATGATGCGCTGATCATCCCGCCGTGCACGACACGATGAACGACAGCGCTGACCAGTATGCCGTTTGCCTGGAGAAGAGAATGGATATGCTGGAAAGCGCCGGCATAAGATTTTGGCGCTACCGGACTTGCAGCGCCCTTGCGTTCTCTAGTAGCAGGATCAATGGCGATATGGATGGGGCGATCAGGAAGGCGCTCGATGATGCCCTCCAACAACGCAAGAGGAGCTGCATGCTTTCTTATCGGTCCCACAGGTGACATGGCGGAGAGCGACATGGCTGATAGTGGCGTGGAGAAGACCGCATATTTGACTGACGACGAACCGACATTGAGGGTGAGGATATGAAGAGGAAGCGCGCTTGTGCTTTTTCTTCGGCGCATCTGACGGGCTGTCATGGCATCCTCCTGCCCTGCCGTGCCCGACTGCCCTGTCCCCCACCATGCCGCACTGCCGATGAGGATCGTCGTGACGCTTCTTGGGCTTGCGCTTCCTGGGCCTGAAGTGAGGTTATCAGCGCAACTTTGACAACATCCTCCGCAGTGCAGCCGCGGGAGAGGTCATTGATCGGCCGTTCCAGGTTCTGGGAGATAGGGCCGACTGCTTCATAGTGCCCCAGCCATTCAACAAGCTTGTACGCGATGTTGGCCGACTGCAGATCAGGAAAGATGAGGACATTCGCTGGCTTTTTGAGAGAGCACTCTTTCGACTTGAGGCGGCCAATGGCCGGCTTCACGGCAGCGTCTGCCTGAAGCTCGCCATCAACAATCAGCCGCGGATTTTTCTTTTTTACAAGCATGGTTGCACGACGGACTTTTCTGGCCAGCTCGTGATCTGTCGAGCCATGCGTCGAAAAAGAAAGCATGGCGACGCGCGGCTGAACATCCAACAAGCGCTTTGCTGACGCTGCGGTGGACAACGCGATACAGGCAAGATCATGCTCGTCGGGGGTGATGTTCAAGGCGCAGTCCGCAAAGAAATAAAACTCTCCACGATGCTTCATGATAAAAAAGCTGGACACCCTGTCGCCCCAGGCAGCTCCCTGCTTTCGAAAGATCTGAAGAGCAGGCCGGAAGGTCACTGCTGTCGGCCATGTTGCCCCGCCCACCACCCCATCAGCGTCGCCTGCAGCAACCATCATCACCGCAAGATGCATCGGGTCACTCATCAGCTGCAGGGCTCGCTTGAAGGGAACCCGCTTCCCTCTGGCCTTCCGCAGCTCAACATACAATGAAGCATACAGCCCAAGATCGACTTTTGCCGGGTTGGTGATGTCAATGCAGGCAACACGCTTGAACGAGGACGAGGACGCAGGCCATGACGCCCGAAGTCTGGATGGAGAAGAATGCGGCGGGGAAGAAAAGACGATAGGCTGGGCAAGATGATGCTCTGCCAGATAAGCAACAGCGTGGAGTATCCTCGAATCAAACGGCTCTGGGAAGAGAATCCGTTGCGGATGCTGCTTCGCCAGCCTGGCAATCCGCTGAAAAAAGGCTTTCATCCTATTCTTGGGGAGAAGTCCATTTATAAAATTTGCTTGTAATACTTCAGCTTTGTGAAGCGTTACCGTCCAAAGGTCGAGCCTCTTCCATACATTTGTCAGAACTGACAAGGGGGACGTCCCATCCGGGGAATGTCAGTTCTCGATGATTAATGCAGAGGCGAGAAGACGGTAACGCTTCACAATGAAGCAGGGAGAGCATCTACGAAACAATAGCTTTTTTTCTTCCCAATCCAACTATCTTGCTTGTCAGAAAAAAAGCTATTGCGTTGTGAGAATACGTTCCAGCCAATGAACTATCCCGACGTGTAGGAGGGGATTCCGAGCACTGCTCGGAATCCCAAATGCTCAAATAAGGAAGGTAACTATCCTGCCTTATCGGACGCCGAGCCAAGAGGCGTCCGTGTCCCACACGAAGGGATAGTTCCGCATTTGGATACGTAACGCCCACAAAAGCAATGGCTTTTCCTCCCGATACGCCAAAATAGTTGTGCAACGAGGGAGGAAAAGCCATTGGCCTCCATGATGCTCTCCCTGCTTCAGGAAGCTGAAGTATTACATTTGCCTCTTTAACAAAATTTATATAGGAGTGTATTTTTATTATTCAGTGAGCACAAAACGTTTAAAAACAGAGTGACGGGTTTCACACCCACTTGTTAGTAAAAAAGAAAAGAGGGGGGTTTGACATGATCGTAAAAGAAGAATTTTTAAGCAAACTGCGGCGATACTTCTCCTTAAACTTATACGAAGTCAAGATCTGGACTGCCTTGCTGTCGCGCGGCGTCTCCACTGCCGGAGAACTCAGCGACATCGCCAACGTCCCCAGATCAAGAAGCTATGACGTTCTCGAATCCCTCGAAAAGAAAGGGTTTGCCATCACCAAGCTCGGCAAGCCCATAAAATATATAGCAGTCCCCCCAAAAGAGGTCGTCGAGCGCGTAAAAAAGAATATGAGAGTTGAGGCTGAAGAAAAAATCCGGCGCCTTGAAGAGATGAAAGGGACTGAGGTCGTTGACGAGCTCAGCACGCTCCACACCCAGGGCATCGACCTTATTGAGCCGTCAGAACTAAGCGGCAGCTTAAAAGGCAGGCACAACCTCTATAACCACCTTGAATTGACGGTAAGAAATGCAGAAGAGTCTGTCACGATCATGACCACCTCTCAAGGCCTGCTCCGAAAGATCGAAAGCATGAAGCCGACCTTTGAGAAGATCAAGAAGCGAGGGGTCAAGATCAGAATCGCGGCGCCAATCACCAAAGAATGCGAGAACGCCGCAAAAGAGCTTGCAGAGATCGCTGAAGTCCGCAACAGTGATGTCCAATCCAGATTCTGCATTGTTGATGGGAAAGAGGTTATCTTTATGATGCTGAACGACAAAGACGTCCATCCTACCTACGATACCGGCATCTGGGTCAACACGCCATTCTTTGCCAAGTCCTTAGAAGGCTTGTTTGACAAGGCATGGGTTGGGATGAAACCAGCAGGGATATCCAAGTAGCTCTTTTGTATTTGTTTAGCTTTCTAAAACAAGGGGAGCATTATCAAGAAGGATGGCCTCAGTTATATTTCACTGCAGCCCTGTTAAGACATTAATTATTTAAAGGATTCTCTCCCACTGAGTTCACCATGAACAAAAGCGGTCTCCACCTCCTTGTCAGCAGCCTTCACCCTTTAGAACGCAAGCTTCTCCCCCACCTCAAGCAGGGAGCGAGCGTTGAAGAGCTCTGCGCTGCAAGCGGCATGCAGGAAGTGGAAGTGATCCGTGCTATCCAGTGGCTGTCCAATAAGGATATCCTCCAGATCACCAGCAAGGATGTAGAAAGCATTGAACTGGACCAGAACGGCAAGGCCTACCTCCAAAAAGGCCTGCCAGAACGCCGATTTCTCACCTATCTTGCCCGGCAGAAAAAACCAGTGCCGCTTCATGACCTGGAACAGCACGCAAGCCTTGATCCGACAGAGATCCAAGCATGCATCGGGATCCTGAAACGAAAGAACAGCATTTCCTTCCTCCCCGACAAGACCATCAAGATGACCAAGGAAGGCGAAACCTTTCTCTCGACAGAGTCACCAGAAGAGCGCATCCTCAAAGATATCCATCAAGGGAAGGCAGTGGCCGTCAGTGAATGCAAGGGCCTGCTCCAGAGAAAGAACCTCATCACTGTCGTCATAAAAAAGAAAAGAGAGATCAGCCTGACCAAGCTCGGCCAGGAGTTGGCAAAAGAAGATATCACCGGCATCAATGTCATTGACCGGCTGACCCCCACCATCATCCAGGAAAAAACATGGGAAGGAAGGCCCTTCCGGCGGTATGATGTAAAGATCAATGTGCCGCCCATCTCCGGCGGCAGGCGCCATTTCGTCAATCAGGCAACGGACTACATCAAGCAGATATGGCTTGATCTTGGATTTGTTGAGATGACCGGCAACATGGCACAGACGGCGTTCTGGGATCTTGATGCGTTATTCGTCCCCCAGGATCATCCAGCAAGGGCGATGCAGGACACGTTCTATCTTGGAGAAAAAACGCCCGTGTACGGCGACCTTCCTGCAGCGTACCGCGACATCAAGACAGTCCATGAATCTGGGGGGAACACTGGAAGCAGAGGGTGGCAGGCGCCCTGGAACGAAGAAGAGGCACGGCGCGTCCTGCTCCGCACGCACACGACAGTTCTCAGCGCCCAGACCCTCGCCAAGCTCAAGAAAGAAGACCTCCCTGCAAAATTCTTTAACGTCGGAAGAGTGTTCCGCAACGAAGCTCTTGACTGGAAGCACCTGTTTGAGTTCCATCAGGTGGACGGCATCGTCATCGACCCGGATGCCAACCTGAAGCACCTGAAAGGATACTTGAAGCTCTTCTTTCGAAAGATGGGATATCCTGACGCCCGCATCCGGCCTGCCCATTTTCCCTACACCGAACCAAGCTGCGAAGTGGATGTCTGGCATCCTGTCCATAAGCAGTGGATCGAGCTTGGCGGAGCAGGCATCTTTCGCCCGGAAGTTGTTGTTCCCCTGTTAGGCATTGACGTTCCTGTCCTCGCCTGGGGGCTTGGCCTCGAACGCATCATTTCAGAATATTACCAATTTACTGACCTCCGCGAGCTCTACGGAAATGACATCAAGAAATTAAGAGAAATACCACTATGGATGAGATGACCTGAAAACGAGATGAACTACAACGCTGAGATGAACTATATGCCAACTGTCACCCTCAACCGGCCCGTGTTTGAAAAGCTTGTAGGGAAAAAGCTCCCCACCGACAAGCTCAAGGAGCGCATCTCCATGATGGGAACAGACCTGGAAGATGTCACCGACACGGAGATCCATGTCGAGGTGTTCCCAAACCGGCCAGACTGGCTCAGCGAACAAGGATTTGCCAGGTCATTCGCTGCATTCATCGGTGAAAAACCAGGCCTTCGTGAATATTATATCAAGAAAAGCGGCCTGAAAGTGGCAGTTGACAAGAACGTCACGATGCGCCCGTATACGGCGTGCGCCATCGTCAAGAACCTTACGTTCAATGACGAACGGATCAGAGAAATCATGCAGGTGCAGGAAAAACTGGCCACGACACACGGAAGGAACAGGAAGAAATCAGCGTATGGGATATACCCGCTCAATACTATCCAATTCCCCATCCGATATACTGCAAAAGATCCGAAGGAGGTGCTGTTTCAGCCGCTTGGCTTTTCAAAAAAAATCCCTGCCAGCCAGGTAGAAGAGCTCCACCCTAAAGGCAAAGAATACCGGCACGTCGCGGAAGGATGGAAAAAATACCCGTTCTTCATCGACAGCAAAAACAACGTGATGTGCATGCTGCCATACACGAACTCCGATGATACGGGCAAGATTGATGAGGAAACGACAGAGGTGTTTATTGAGTGCACGGGAACAGACATGGCAAACGTGAAGGTCGCACTGAGCATTCTCACCACCACTCTCGCTGACATGGGAGGGGAAATATACAGTATAGATATTGAATACCCCGACAGAACCATCACCACACCAGACCTTGCCCCGACAAAGATGGAATTTGATCTTGGGTATATCAACAAGCGTCTAGGGCTTTCCCTCTCTGAAAAAGAGGCCTCCACTCTCCTCGCGCGGATGAATTATGGATATGAGAACGGATACGCCCTGATTCCTGCGTATCGGGCAGACATCCTCCACCAGGTTGACCTTCTCGAAGATATCGCGATCGCGTATGGATATGAAAACTTTGAGGAGATCCTCCCAAAAGTGGCAACGATAGCGATGGAAGCGCCATTCGAAGTGTTCCGGCGAAAGATGGCGCTGCTGCTCACCGGGCTTGGCTTTCTGGAAACAGCTTCTTACCATCTGATCGAGGAGGAAACACAAACAAGGAAGATGCTGGTTCAAGCAGGCGATCCGACAGGGCCCCACCATCCAGTAAAAGTGCTTGACCCTGTCAGCCTGGAATACAACTCGCTTCGCTCGTGGATGCTTCCCTGCCTGCTCCACATCTTGCAGCGGAACCGCCATCAGGAATACCCCCAGAACCTGTTTGAGACAGGAAGAGTGTTTAAGAAGGAGGCGGTGTCAGAAACAAAGACAGAGGAGAAAGAATGTCTCGCCGTTGTCCTGTGCCATCAAACAGCAGATATCACTAGCGTACGGCAGGTGTATGATTATCTTCTTCGCATGCTCAAGCTCCAAGAGAAAAGTATGATTGAAGAGACAGCCCATCCATCCTTCATCCCCGGCCGCGCGGGGAAGGGCATGATCAGCGCCACCCCTCTTGCTGTTTGGGGAGAAGTTCACCCTGCTGTGCTGGAGAAATTTGGCATATCCCAGCCCGTTGCCGCTCTTGAGCTAGACCTGACTGCATTATGGAATCTCTTGGAGAAGTAAAAAGGAAGCGGAGAAATAAAAAAGAGATGGAATAGAAAAGAGAGAGTTTTGAAAAACCCTGTTCACTTCTTATTTTTTGATTCCCCTCTTTCGGAGCTGACGAGGCATCGGCTTCTTTGTCTTCGGAGAGAAGGCTTCAATGCCGATCTTCTTCAATTCTTCTGCAACCTGCTCGTGACTGGCATTGTTCTTCAGTTGGAGAACCTGATCAAGCGGCTCGAGATGCTTCACATTACATTTCTTCCGGCGTGTGGCGCCGTCGATGAGCACGTTTGACGAGTCAATGATGTTGAGAATAACACAGGTCTTCCCTGCATCCCTGCCAGCAATTTTGACACAAACTCTTCCGATATCCATACTCATAGTAGTCACCCGACTCGTGTTGTTGCTTATTGCGGATTGAACTGTTCTCCGTTGATGTTGCCCTCACTAAATCCTCCAGGTTTATACGGGCCTTGTGAAGAAACAGGTCTTGGTTTTGTCGCCAAAAACCAGGTCTCTTCACAAAGAGACATATTATGCTTATACCGGATGAGGGATACTAACGCTGGTGGTGTCTTGGTATGTGAACGAATAACCTATTGTCCTGATACTCCTGCACCTTGTGGAAGGTGCGCGGTTGATATGATGAGCTTTCTGCTGCATCTTGAACAGAACATGCCACCATAAGGACGTTCAGGCCTCTTCGCGGAACGCGGCATCTTCATCAGCTTTCGTGAAGAGACTCTGGGGACACCGGGTAAGACAGCGCTGCAGCCAGCACAGTGCGCTTTAGACGGTTTTCTATTTCGGTACTGAAGGGAAACGCCCCCACTGGGAGTTCTTCGAAATACCCTGCGTTTTGTCCGTGATCGGAGATGGCCTGCTGGCATAGGAGCAAGGGAAAACCATTCGTTTATAAAGCTTGTGGGAGAGGAGGAAAGAACAGTAGAAAGGAGGAGCTCAATAACAGAAAGGTTTAAAAATGTCCCGTTCTTGGAAATACCATCGGGAAAAAGTGGCTGTACCGACCAACAACGATGAGGCTCTCTAATAAACTGATCGAAACTGTTGTCAGCCAGGTGGCTGGCAATGATGTTCTCCCTCTTGTCCAGGCGCTCAAGAACAAAAAGAACGTATCAGAATTTAAGCTGGCAGAGTCTATCCAAAAAGAGATCAACACCACCAGAAATATGCTTTACCGGCTGTACCATGCTAATCTGGTCTCGTTCATCAGGAGGAAGGACAAGCAGAAAGGATGGTATATCTATTATTGGACGTTTCGGGTGAATCGCGTCCGCCCACTCATGAAAGATTTGAAGAAGCAACGGCTGGAAAAGCTTAAAGAACGCCTCCATAGAGAAAAGGACGAGCACTTCTTCCTGTGCGCCAATAAATGTATGAGGCTTACGTTTGATCAGGCAGTTGACTTCAACTACAAGTGCCCAGAATGCGGCGGGCTTATGGATCGAGAAGATAATGAAGAGCGCATCTTAAAAATTAGGGAGGAAATCACGATGCTGGAAGGCGATCTTCAGGAGATTGCGAAAGAAAACGCCAAAATCTGAAGCGGTCTAAATTACATAAGAAATTAAAAAAAAGAGGAAGAAAAATAAATGGGTGCTCTTTCTTGCGCGAATTATTGTTCTCGTTTGCGAAGGTGGAACAGGGCTACGACGAGAACAGCAACAACAAGGACGCTGATCAAGACAAGGAACAGGCCTGCAAACACGCCTTTGTTGAAAAAAGGTGTTTCCTGGCTTGGCATTGTCTTTGGTGTGGTTGTAACAACAACAATACCTGGTTCTTCTCCTTTGCCAGACACAGAAGCTGAAGCAGCAGAACTATCTTGGTACGGGTATGTTCCTGCACTGCTGCTTCCCTTCTTCTTCGAGGAGCTAGATGTGGAAGAACTTGTTCCATACTTGCTGTTCTTTCGCAGATCATGGTCAAGATTGCTGGCTGTCTCTCTTGCGATTCGTCTTGCCTGGTCTGCTTTAGAGAGGGCGATAGAGTATTGCTCATCATCAAACCGGTCTCGCGCCTCACGGTACAAGTCCCACGCCCGATCAAGATCGTCTTTGGCATCGTCTATACCTTTTTTATCGATTCCAGTTAAGGTGCCATCCCTGTATGCATCCTCTGCCTCGCTGAGTTTATCATCAGCTTCATTGAGAGAATCAAGCGCGCGACGAATAGCATTGCGCGCATCATTCTGTGATACCGTGCTCGTAGATGGAGATGACGAAGAAGTTGAAGACGTGGCAGGGGGAGTATCTGCACCCGTTGTGGAGGAAGGCGTCGCTGGGGGGGTTGTACCGGGAGTTTCTGGTTCTGAGCTGGGGATAGATGGAGCTCCAGCAGGAAGAAGCACGCCACCAGTAGAAATGCCGGGGATGGTCTCGGTCTCAACACTATTCTTTATTTGGTGATTAGGAGCAAACGCCCTTCCACGCCGAAGCTCATCACCAGAAAGGAAATGTGATGAAGATGAATAACTATTTTTTTCAGGGCAGAGTTCTGTAGCGTCTTTCGTAAGAAGTGTTTGAATGTCACGCTCCAGCCCTGCAAATTGGAGGGCAAGGCTACCAAATTTGGAGGAACTGGTTGAGGGGGGACTAGACACAGAGAAGGCAGCAACACGGCCTTCGTCTGCTTCAGCGCGGCTCTTTTCCTCCTGGACAAGAAGAAGGAGGTTTTCAAGAGCGGCTGTTGCTGAAAATATTCCTGGTTCGGTGGAGGTACATACCGCCGTGCGATAGGATGTTCGAAGAGTGACAAATGCCTCAATATAGGTATTAAACGTGGTATGAAGAGAAGAAAGTTCTCCCGGAACATCTACCCCCACCGTAACTCCCAGAGGGGGGATTACAATTCCAGATAGAGCGGCTGTTTTGGCAGCTGAAAAAGAAGGGCCTACTGCTACAACACCACAAACACTAGAGAGAAGGATGAAGAGAATGGCTCCGAATGAAAAGAGTTGATGGATTTTGGTTGACATCATGGTTTGCTTACCTCATTGTCATGCTATGCCTGCCACGCCATATGCTAAAAAGGTTATTATTGAGTAGCAACAATAAGGTAATATATAAACCTTTCTATGATAGTCCCCGTTAAGTGGTATTTTTTATGGTTTTGAGATTAATGAGAACAAAATAGCCCACTCGGAGAAGAAAAGTACAAAGGGCAAAAAATGCTTAATTTTTGTTACTGTTCAATGCTAAAAACGGAAAGGTTTATATATAATCTTTTTTTCTCCTATGGTAGAACAAAAATAGTATGAGGAATCCCTATGCTTGTCCAAAAACAACTGCTCAACAAACTAAAAGATTTTGGATTAAATACGTATGAAACAAAGCTCTGGACTGCCTTGCTGTCGCGCGGCGTCTCCACAGCCGGAGAGCTCAGCGACATCGCCAACGTGCCCCGATCAAGAAGCTATGACGTTCTCGAATCCCTCGAAAAGAAAGGATTTATCGTCATGAAATTGGGAAAGCCCATCAAGTATCTTGCTGTCCCCCCGAAGGAAGTCATAGATCGTGTCAAAAAGCGGGTTGTAGAAGATGCCAAACAACAGTCAGAACTGCTCGAGGGAATCGGTAATTCAGATGTTTTAGGCGAATTGACCTTATTGTATGATCAGGGCGTCCGATTGGTTGAACCAACAGAATTGAGCGGAAGCATCAGGGGTAGATCGTCAATATACAACCATCTGGGGATGATGATCAATAACGCCCAGCAGTCTATCGTTATGGTCACCACACCAACGGACTTTGTGAGAAAGGTTGAAGCGATCAAATCCGCCCTAAACCGAGCAAAAGACCGGGGAGTGAAACTAAAAATACTTACCTCCCTCACCACGGAAACAAAGAAGGCTGCAGAACAGATAAAAAAAATAGCTGAAATCCGCCATACAGACTCACTCTCTTCGCGGTTTTGTATTGTTGATGGGAAAGAGATATTATTCATGCTCCTTGACGACACAAAAGTTCATGCTTCTTATGACACCGGAGTTTGGGTCTCCACACCATACTTCGCATCATCTCTTTCTGCCTTGTTCGAATCAGAGTGGAAACAAGCCTCTCCCCCAGGAAAGAGCGCTTAATAAGGAAAGCACATACTTCTTTATAGGTGGGGGTTGTTTGTTATGCAGACAATACCCAGCCAATACAACCATAGAAGGCGGCTAAAATAGAAATCTTTTTATATTGAGCCGACCATTATTTTTATAAGTACTGCCTAAATCAATAAAATCCAGAAAGAGCCGGTAGTGTGAATCACTAACTTTTGAGTATCTCCAGACAATACAACCAAAAAGGTGATGGAATGGCAAGCTTAAGTTTAGAAGGGGTGATTCTTGCAGTTATTATAGGGACGCTTGCAGCTATAGTGTACTGCCTCAGGGTTCTTGTGCTGGTTGAACGCCGTATCTCAAGAATGGACGCGAATCTCCTGCGACTCACGAGCAGGGTGTTGGAAGAAGAAAGCAGGATAGAATCTGAGGAGGAACGGATTGAGCGACTCTTGCAGCATAGATCCCCGCTGGCAAAAGGTTTTGCCAAGAAAAAAAGGCGCTAGGCGGGGATAAGATGGTTCATTTCTCTTTACAAGTCACTGACCAGATAGGATTAGCTAATTTTTCTCGAATTTGAAAAGATAACAGTCTCCCCCTTATTTCGTGTGGAAGAGACGGAAAGGTTGAAAGAGGGTTCTAACTAAGCTTTCTTTGGTGATTAGGTATCCCGTTCTTTAGTGGTTAAGATAGATAAGTTATCTATTTAAAAATATAACCAGGACACAACAACACCTAACATAATAAATAATCATAAACTAGGATAACTTATCTATATAGAAAATAAATATGGGTTTATTTCCTCTTACTAATTCTACTTATACAACCATCTTTCTCTTTTCTTTTTTTCCTTATTTACCCTTTTTATTTACTTATTTACCCTTTCTATCTTCTCTTTTTTTTAATTATCCAACCCCCCAGCGTGTTCTCCCTCTTTCCATAGGAAACAGGGGGGGTCTGGTTTTCTATCCCTTGCCTCTTTTTTTCTTTCTTTTCTCCATTTACCCTCTTTCCAATCTCAACATCAACGCTCTCCATCTTCAATCTCTATCTTTTATCACCACTACTTTTATTAAGGCGCACTTCCCAAGAAGTATAACCTTTGTTTCTTATGGAAATAGCAGGGGATAACCCTCTAAAAAAAGCGGGAGTGACGGGGTGGGTGTATGGAACAACAGAAGGGTGCTTCAGCTATCTTTGAACAGTACCTCCAGCATAGTCCTCTCTTTGTCAACAAAAAAGTGCTTCAGACCAATTACACCCCAGAAACAATACCCCATCGGGAGATGCAGATCAGCCAGATCGCAAAAATTCTTGCTCCTGCCCTCCACCACCACAAGCCGTCTAACCTCTTTGTGTACGGCAAAACCGGAACCGGGAAGACATTGACCATCCTCCACACGACCAACGCTCTTTCCCAACATGCTGCTCAACAGCAAGTGCCCCTAAAAATAATATATCTCAACTGCAAGCTCAAAAAAATTGCTGATACGGAATATCGCCTGATCGCGCAGATCATACGGGAATACGGAAAAGACATTCCCGTCACGGGTTTGCCTACGGACGAGGTGTACCACACGTTTTATCGCCTCCTTGAATCAAAAAAACACCTTCTCATCCTCATCCTTGACGAAATCGACCAGTTGGTCAAGAAGGCAGGAGATGAAATCCTCTATAACCTGACCAGGATCAATTCTGAGCTGAAAGAGACGCAGGTATCTCTTCTTGGGATCTCCAATAATCTCATCTTTGCTGACGACCTTGATCCAAGAGTAAAGTCTTCCTTGTCCGAAGAGGAACTTGTTTTTCCTCCCTACAACGCGCTCCAAATACAAGATATCCTTCGCAGCAGGGCGCAGCAGGCATTTAAAGAGGGTGCGCTTGAAGCTGGTGTCATTGAAAAATGTGCTGCCTATGCCGCCCGCGAACATGGCGATGCCAGGAGAGCCCTTGACCTTCTTCGGGTTGCAGGAGAGGTCGCGGAACGAAGCTCGTCCGGTACTGTATTCATCAAGCACATTGATGAGGCAGAAGATAAGATTGAGCGCGATCGCATCCTCGATGTCATCCTTGCCCAGCCCAAACAGTTTCAGGCAGCCCTGTATGCCATCCTCCAGATATGTGAAAAGAAAAAAGGAATACTGTTCACCGGTGAGATATATGATGTGTATCAGCAATTCTGTGCCGATATTGGCCTCCGCCCGCTCACCCAGCGCCGCGTGTCAGACATCATCGCAGAATTGGATATGCTTGGTATTATCAGCGCGAAGGTTACATCCAAAGGGAGGTATGGAAGGACACGAGAGATACGGATAGCGCTTCCCCCTGCCATCATCATCAAGATAAAAAAATTGGTGGAAAAGGATCTTGATATCAAAGCTCAGGATTCAT
>JACPCA010000033.1 GCA_016180035.1 Candidatus Woesearchaeota archaeon | reverse complement strand
CCCCGGATGGGGCAACCCCCTGCAACGCGCCTGACAGAGAAACGGAGAGGATTTCGACCTCAATGATGCTCTCCCTGCTTCAGGAAGCTGAAGTATTACTCAAAAATATTGTAGAAATGCTTGCCGCCGAGAATTTGCCAAAACCAACTTTTGAAGTGTCTGGAGGGCATTTTAGGATTATATTCCAGAGGCCAGAAATAAAAAGAGAGATACCTGGCGGATTAAGTGGCACGTTAAATGGCACATTATCTGGCACGTTAAATCACATATTAGTTTGTATCAAGGAAAATCCCGGCATTCAGGCAAACCAGATTTCAAATAGGATAAAAAAGCCCATTGATACCGTTAAAAAACAGATAAAACAGCTTGCGGACAAAGGACTGGTCATACGAAAAGGCAGCAGAAAGACCGGCGGGTATTGGGCGAAATAATAAAGGAGATACAGGGGTTATTAGTGCTACTTTAGAAAGACGAAAGATTTATACAACACAGCAGGCCGGATATTAAAAAACAGGCAAGGGGCAAAGTATAAAAGGAATATCAAAAACTGTTTGCCGGGCCTGTTCAGCGCCTACGCCATCCCTCCCAATATTGCGCCCATTATGACTAAGGAGACCAGCTCATGGGCAGTGTTCAGAAAAAAGAGCTGGACTGGCTTTCCCTCCCATAGCACGATGCCGAACTGGACTGGGGCGACAAAGCCGAGCCATGCGAGGAATCCGAGAACAACGCCCTGAGCAGCAGTTGCGGTGCCAGCGTACACGAGCATCCTGGACAGCACAAAGGCCATGACGAGCGTGCCGATGAATGCACCAAGATATTTTGCCCCCATACCCTCTTTCTTCGCTTTCTCCATGTCGTGTTTTGTCTTTCCTGACAGCTGCATCCATGCCCTGCCGAAGAGCGCCGGAGAAAACCATAATCCGCCAATAGCCATCGCTGCAATCGCCGAAAGGACAATGCTTAGAACCATCATGCCTGCTGCTGCCATCATGTTCACCTCACGGTACACTTCGTCTGCTAAATTACCATTAAGCCGATCAAGAAGAACCATGATGTTTCTCTTTATATAGTTATTGAGTCTGCCAGCCTGAAACTCCCAAAGATTTATAAATATCCTCCATCCCTGTCTCCCTATCCGTGAATAACCGGAACATCGTATATCATTGAGGTTCAAGAAAAAGCGTTTGATCATCCGCCGCGAGCCATCATTTCGTGAGCGGTTTCAGATTGACTTTTTCTTCAAAACAAAAATATGGATGAATTTACAAAATTAGGAATGATAGAGCCTATTCTGAAGGCTATCAATGACGCCAAGTTTGAAAAGCCAAGCCTGATCCAGGAAAAAGCGATCCCTCTTGCTGTTGCAGGAAAAGATGTCATGGCATGGTCAGCAACTGGATCTGGGAAGACGCTGGCGTTTGGCGCAGCCCTCATTCAGCGTTCCGAGCGAGGCAAGGGGATCCAGGCGCTTGTCCTGACTCCGACAAGAGAGCTGGCAGAGCAGAATGGCGTTGAGCTCCAGCGATTTTCACGATACAAGCCGTTATCTATTGCCGTCGTGTACGGCGGTGTCGGCATCAATCCGCAAATCCATGCCCTTCAGCGCGCTGACCTTGTTGTCGGGACGCCGGGAAGGATCCTCGACCATATGGAACGCAGGACGATCGACTTCCGCCAGGTAAAGATGCTGGTTCTCGACGAGGCGGACAGGATGCTGGACATGGGCTTCATTGACGATGTCAAGATGATCATATCAGCCTGCCCTAAAGCGCGGCAGACCATGCTCTTTTCTGCCACGAAATCATCAGAAGTCATCTCCCTTGCGCGCAGATACATGAATGAGCCGTTGGAAGTGTCTGCAGAATCCAACGTCGACCCGTCCAAGCTGGAGCAGGTCTATTACGACGTGCAGGACAATCTCAAATTCTCGCTGCTTGTCCATCTTCTCAAGAACGAGCAGGCTGGCTTGGTGATGGTCTTCTGCAATTCTCGAAGAAATGCTGACTTTGTAGCCTCAAATCTCTGTAATGTCGGCATCGATGCCACGGCGATCCATGGCGGATTGTCGCAGGACAAGCGCAACAGGGTGCTGGAGCAATTCCACAGCCAGCGCGTGTGCGTCATGGTATGCACGGATGTTGCTGCGCGGGGGCTGGACATCAAGGGCGTTTCTCACGTCTACAATTATGACATTCCCCCTGATGGGAAACAATATACTCACCGCATCGGCAGGACTGCTCGCGCAGGAAAAGAAGGAAAAGCAGTCAGCATCCTCGCCAGCAGGGATTATGACAATTTTACGCACGTCCTGAACGATCTTCCCTACAAGATCAAGCGTGCGGAAACGCCATATGTTGATCGTGTCGCATTCCAGATCCCAGACAGGGATCGGCGATCTTCTGGCTTCGGCGGCAGGGGCGGAGGCCACGGCAGAAGCTTCGGGCGGGAAGGCGGCAGGGGGCGAGGTTGGGGCGGTGGAAGAAGCGGCGATGGCGGTGGAAGCGAAAGAGAAGGCTCTTTTCGCCAGGGTTCTCGGCCATACCATCCATCTGGGCGCGGACCAGGCGCTCGTGGAAGGAGCAGTATGCGGCATTGATGCGCCATCAATTCCTGCTTAAGTTGTTTCTCGAATCGAGTTCTTTTTAGACCCTCTTTTTAATATCATCCCCTTCCATCCCACAATATTTATAAAGAGACCTTTTCTTTTACTGCTTATTTCATTCCAATACTGGCAGTGAAGTGGAGAAGACAGAAGAACGGAGGGAAACCCATGGTAGAAGGCCGATGCATGAAATGTCAGGAACAGCGGGAAATGAAGGACGCCAAAGCAGTCAAGCTCAAGAATGGCCGTGATGCAGTCAAGGGCACCTGCCCTAAATGCGGCACGAAGATGTTCAAGATCGGAAAGATGAAATGATTTTTCTTTTTCTCTTTTTTTGTCTTTTTCGTTTTTTATCGCTATTCTTTTAAATAACCCTTCATTTCACCCTGCATGAGCCGATCACGTTCGCCATTAAAACACCCCCTTGCCGGCAAGCTCGTCTTTACCAGTGACGATCTCCGCTGGGCGACGCCGCACATCGTCGCGGAATGGCGGGCAAAACGCCTCCAGTGCGGCACGATCGCCGATCTTGGCTGCGGAGTCGGCTTCCAGCTCCTGTCGTTTGCTGCGCATTGCAGGAAGGTTATCGCTGTCGAGAAGGATGGGCGAAAGCTGGATGCGGCCAAAGAGAATGCAAACAGGCTTGGCTTGAAGAACATCACGTTTATCCATGGCGACGTTCTTGACCCGGCCGTCATTGCCCAGCTGCCGAAGCTTGACATCGTGTTCTGCGATCCAGAGCGGCTGCCGTCAGAGAAAGAGCGAAGCGTGGCGAGTATCACGCCGGACATCCGCTCCCTTATCAAAACATATTCGAAGCTCACCGATAAGATCGCTATAGAATTTCCGCCGCAGATGAGGGCGATCCCGTTTGATGCAGAGCACGAGTACATCTCTGTTGACGGCGCACTCAACCGCCTGACGCTCTACTTTGGCAAGCTGAAGAGGGCAGAGCGCAGCGCAGAGCTGCTTTCTTCTATTTCACCTTCTCCAGATTCAGCCTTGGGCTGGGCAGTATTGAGGGGGAAAGAACAGGAGGCGAAGAAGGTTGCGAAGCGAGTGTTGAATTTTCTCTATGAAGTTGATCCTGCAGTTGCCAAAGCAGGGCTTCTTGGAAAACTGCAGGAAGAGACAAAGGCGCTCCTATTGTCTGGCGGCACTGCAGGAGCTGCAACGCAAAAAGCAGCGCTGATGACGTCCTCAAAACTGATCGGCAGCGCGTTTTGGAAATCAACATTTCATGTTCTTGCGGCGCTTCCCTTCAGCGAAAAAGGCGTGAAGAAACGCCTCGAGCAGCTTGGCGCCGGAAACGTGGTGCTGCGGATGGCTGTTGATGCTGCTGATTATTGGGATGTCCGAAAGCGGTTTGAGGGCCGTGGAGAGAAAACAGTGCACCTGTTCCGCATCGGCAGCGATGCGGTGATCGGGGAGATGGTGGGTGGGGGCGATGAGTGAGTCACATTCTTTTCACATTTCTAACAAGAAGCCCGTCAATATTATCAAAATCAGCGTCTGTCGTGATGAGAGGCGTTCCATGAGTTAAGCAGATGGATGCAATAAATAAATCAAGCTTTTGCATTTGCCTCCCTTTCTTAGAAAGCATATCGTGAAGCTCGACACTTTTATTGGCTGCTTTTTCGTCAAATGGCAGGATTTCTAATTTTTTGATAAAGTTTATTGCTTCTTCACGATATTTCTGCTTTGCTCCGATAAGAACCTCATGCACACAAATGGTTGTTGTGGAGTTCAGTTCTTCAAGGTACTGCTGTCTTATGAGCTTGCCAGCCTCTGATCCCCTAAGAAGATGAATGATGGACGATGAATCAAGCACTGCCATTTCACGCCACCGTGCCCCATATTTTTTCTAGTTTTTTCTGGCGCACTCTTGATTCTTCATCAGTATCCTTCCGCCCTTTTTTGACAGAATCAATCCACTCCTCTGTCGTAAGCGGAGAGTCCTTAAGAATGCCAAAGTACTTTTCGATGTGGTCTCGTTTTTCCTTTGAAATGCGCAAGATGACCTCACTAAAGCTTTCATCATTATGTTTGAGGGCCTTCAGCGCGTCATACGCATCTTCTGTTATGGTGAGGGATTTTATTGACATACATACACCTATAAGTGTACTTATATTTAAAGATGGTGTTTTTATACGTTTTTCTCAGAATACCTTTATATATCCCCTCCTGTTTCATCACACTCGCTGAGAACCCATAAGGGATGCCCCGGAAGAGGGCAGGAAGTCTCGGGGAGTAACCAACTATGGCAGAATTCAGAATCGTTATCGGCGACCCTCAAACGAAGAGGACGCTCCAGAAGGAAGTCAAAGGCGAAGCGGCTGATTCTTTCATCGGCATGAAGCTGGGAAGCAGATTCAACGGCGAACTGGTTGAACTTTCCGGCTACGAGTTCCAGATCACAGGCGGCAGCAACTATGCCGGCTTTCCGATGAGGAGTGATATTCCGGGAACTGGGCTGCACAAGATCCTTGCTATTTCTGGCGTCGGCATCAAGAACAAGAAGAAATACCGCGCCAAGAAAAAGAAAGGCCTTCGCACCATGAAGGGCATGAGGCAGCGAAAGACAGTGGCCGGCAACACGATCTACGAAAAGACAGCCCAGATCAACGTGAAGGTTGTCAAGCACGGCCCAACGCCGCTGTTTGCGGAAAAGGCTCCGGCGGCGGAAGCGAAAGAAGGCGCTGAGCAGAAGGCGGCGTAAAGATCATGCGCTCTCTGTTTTCTTTCTTTTTTCTTGCTTGTTTCTGGATAAAATAATAACCTGCTTGGCACAACCG
>JACPCA010000056.1 GCA_016180035.1 Candidatus Woesearchaeota archaeon | reverse complement strand
TACCTGGTGATGCCGCGGATCCTTCCGCTCGTGCACATCGTATCCGCGACCAGCATGATGTGGCGCCGATCGATGTTCAGCCCCTGGCTGTCGATGACCTTGAAGATCTCGTTGATGATCGCCTGCCGCGCTGCCTCGACGCCAAGGACCTCTGCAATCTCAAAAACATCGTTGGAAGTCGTCCTTGTCTCATCGACGAAGTCCAGCTCCAGGACTTTCTTCAGGTTGCTTCCTGCCGTCATGATGATGAATTCGCTTCCTCGCTTGACCGGAAGGACTTGAAGGATGCCCTTGACGCCCTCAAGATAGACAGACTTGATCTTCTCCTTGAGCTTGTAGACATCATTCAGGCTGCTTTCTTTGGCATTTGCCTTGACGATGACCAGATCATCTTTTTCCTTGACAGACAGCTTCAATCCTTTCTCGATCGCCTTGACGATTGCTTTCTTGTTCAGGTCCATCTCCGCAAGCCGCTCTTCATTCGCCTTAATCTCCACGGATGACTCTGCCAGATTGATCTCGAATTCGGAAACAACATCGCCGACAGCAGTCTCTTTGACCCGAAGGGCAATCTTCTTGATGTCCTTCCCTTCAGAATACGGCTTCTTCAGGTAGATCTCCATCATCGGCGTGCTGAGCAGCTTCCTGCCGTCGAGGATCTCGATCAGGCGCGGAAGGCCTGTCGTGACGTTCATCTCTGCGACGCCGGCGTAGTGGAATGTATTAAGCGTGTTATGGACGACAATGCCATCGAACGTGGTAAACGTATGCAGCTCCGGAACAGTCAGGTCATAAACATACTCATGCTCGGCCACAACGGGCTCGATGCGCTCAATCTCATCCCATACGATGTCCGAAGCAGCCATCTGTTTCATGATGCACATCTCTCTGGAGATATCAACATTTTTTTCTTCTGCTTCATGCCCAAATGTTTCGATGTGCCTCAAGAGAGCTGTTCTTCCGATCTTCTGCCGCTTCGTTGAACTGTTGACGTAGCGCGTCGGCAGGCCAAGTTTTCTGGAAACATCAATCAGCAGCGTGTCAAACCCGCTGATGATGTCCGTATAATCCTGATGGTTTCCTTCTCCTGCAAGGATAACTAAAGCATTTCTCTTGTAGGTGATGTCAGAACCTATTTTTTGGAGGAACATTGCAGCATATTTTGAGGGGATTATCAAGTAGTGCTGCTTATAATCCCTTGACTTGAAAGCAAAAATCCCGAATCTGGTGAGCAAAGCTTTTATGCCGTCAATGAGGCTTTCTGAATTCGAGGATGCCCTGATCATTTTTCTTTTGACGGTGACATTGCCATCCCCATCAAAATATCCTCGCAGCAAGCCGGCAACAAACTCTGCCTTGGCGCTGTAGGCGAACATTGGGACTTTTTTATTGGAAGAGCCGGCACCGCAGCTGTTCCGCAGGAACCTGGCTAATAGTGATGCGTTTATGATAAAGTCTCTTGATTCGGCAAATCCGCGATGATGCCTCTTTTCAACAAAGTCAAGGCCTATCCTCCTTGCAAACTCTTTTGCATGATTGATGTACAGGTCATTCAGGTTCGAGATGGAAACATGCCCTAACGCGGCAGATCCTTCCGCAAGGTACGCGCCAACAAACCATCCAAATCCCCAATCAAGCTGCAGTTCGGAAGGAAGCAGCTTTGTCGGCCGATACGCTCTTGCCACCCTTGCATCATCGGCTGCGGGAAGGTCAACATATTCTGAAACCTGAATAGCATCAATGCAGTGTTCCGGCAGGTATCTTATTGAGGGAATCCTGTTTCCGACAGTTAAATCCTTCCCTGCAATAGAGACAAGGGCATTGTTTTTTCTGGTGACGAAGGAATGATAATCCGTTGCCGTGACTGATCTTCCGGATTTTGTTGTTATCCTGATAAGCTTTTGAGGGCTTTTAATCCTATTCACTTTTGAAACAGGCTTCCATTCCATTTTTTCGCCATCATTGAGGGCAAGGACAGAAACACCGTCGATGGAGGCGAATTCATACCCTTTGGCATGTCCAACAGGGTAGTGCCTGGAATCGAGGATGGAATCAACAAATTCACCGATAGGAACAATATCTATGGCGCCTTCCTGCTTGATGATGACCTGCTCATCATGCGCAATGCACATCTGAGTGCCGGGCTCGCCGATGGATTCAGCGGATACAAGGCCGACGCTCTCTCCGGGCTCCACGGATGCTTTCTGATATTCAAGGACAGAAAGGTCGAGGATCTTCTTGAGCTGCGCCTTGGTCACTTTTTCTGGGAGATTCTGCTGGATATCATCAAGAATCTTCCTGCTGAGCAGGCCTTCGTATTCCTTAAACAGTTCGTCCATGAGTGTCACCAGGTTATTGTTTTGATTCTTCAATCTTTATTCTCCGATTATTTCAGCGATGATTCTCTTGACATTGACTGCCCCGCCTTCGCTCTTGGAGACGTCAATGCCGTCCTCGCCGTATTGGAACTGGACGATCTTTCGAGCAGCGTCTCGGACGGTATGATCATATTCCACTTTCAAGTCCTGCATGGCGTTGGCAAGCCGCCGATAGAGGTAGCCTGATTTTGGCGTTCTCAGCGCCGTGTCCATCAAGGAGTCCCGCCCAGTCATGCAAGCAAAGAAAAATTCGTTTGGAGTCATGCCGCTCTTGAAGCCATTTCTGATGAATCCGTGGGCAGCCGGCATGAGATCGTCTCGTTTGAAGCAGGCCAGAGTGCGCCGGTCAAATCCTTTGTTGATCCTGCCGCCGCGGAGAGCCTGCTGGCCGACGCAGGCAGCGATCTGGGCCATGTTGATGATCGTTCCGCGAGCCCCGCTCTTGGTCATGACGATCGTCCCAGTATTGTCGCGCGCATGGTCGGTGACGACTTTTCCAGTCTCGTTTCGCGCCTTGTTCAGCAATTCCAGGATACGAAGCTCCAGGGTTTCCAGTAAGGTCTTGCCCGGGAAAATATCGAGCTCCTTGTTGTGGTAGAGAGAAATGAGATGGTCAACATCAGCCTCTGCCTTATTGAGGATCTCTGTGATATTCTTCGCCGCATCCTCTGGAAGGTCCGTGTCAGATAATGCCGTCGAGAATCCCTTTTTCTGCAGCACCTGGATGCCGAGCCGGAACACCTTGCTCAGGAAATCGATAGCGTACTCGTGGCCGTAATTCTTGTGAATCGTCCGAAGCAGGAGCCCTGCACCCTGGCCGAGGTTGGCGCTGTCCATGATGCCGGAAAGGAGCTTTCCTTTCTTGATGAAAACATGGGCAGGATCCTTGCAGGGGGCTTCTTTTGACTTGCAGCTCTTGGAATGCCCGCTGAATGAGAAATCTTCCGGGAGGAGCATGCTAAAAACGTCCCTGCCATGAAGCTGTCCCTTCTCTGGGAGCCTGTCGAAGCTGGTGATGCCGCTCTTCAGGAGCAGGTCGATAGCATCTTCACGGGACATATCCATATCTTTAGTGAGAACATAATTGCCGGACACGGCATCCTGCACGCAGCCGATCACGCTCAATCCATAGCGCGGGCTGATGAGCTGGTTTTCGACCATCATCAGCATTTCTGCCTCTGCACGCGCCTCTTCTGTCTGGGGGATGTGCAGGTTCATCTCGTCCCCGTCAAAGTCTGCATTGTACGGATGGCAGACAGCAGGATTCAGGCGGAACGTGAGATTGGGAAGCACGCGGATGCGGTGCGCCATCATGGACATCCGGTGAAGCGACGGCTGCCGGTTGAAAATGGCAACATCACCATCCATAAGATGGCGCTCGACAAGGTATCCTGGCTGGAGCTCCTCGAGCAGCTGCTCTTGCGTCTCGTCCGTGATCTTCTTCTTTTTTCCATCCGGCCTGACGATATAGTTTGATCCCGGATACTGTTTTGGGCCGCGCTGGACAAACGCCTTGAGGTACGCCATGTTCCATTCCGTGACACGCTCCGGGACCGTGAGCTTCATGGCAACAACCTTAGGGACGCCGACCTCGTTGATGGCGATCATCGGATCCGGCGAGATGACTGTCCTTGCAGAGAAGTTCGTTCTCTTTCCAGCCAGGTTATGCCGTATCCTTCCTTCCTTGCTCTTGATCCTTTCGCTGATCGTCTTGAGCGGCTGGCCGGACCGATGCCGCGCTGGCGGCAGCTGGGCGACTTCGTTGTTGAAGAACGTGGTGATATGATACTGAAGAAGGTCCCACAAATCTTCGATGATGATCTCCGGCGCTCCTGCGTTGATGTTTTCGAAAAGGCGCTGGTTGATCCTGACGATATCGCCGAGCTTGTGCGTAAGGTCATCCTCGCTCCGCTCTCCGGATTCCAGCGTGATGGACGGCCTGATTGTCACCGGCGGGATAGGCAGCACGGTGATGATGGTCCATTCCGGCCTTGCGAACTTGGCATTGATGCCGAACAGGAGCGCATCATCATCGGATATCTTTTCTAGCCGCGTCCTGATCTCAATGGGAGAGACGCGCTTGTCGCCCTCGATAAAGGTATAAGGCTTTTCAAGCGTGATCTTCAGCTGCTTGGCCTTGCAGTGCGGGCACTTCGTGATTGTCTTCAGACCTGCAATGATCTCTTTTATTTTTTTTCGCCGAGACTCGAGGCCAGCGCCGTGCTCTGCTGAAGCATGCAGCGTTGAAGAATGCTGGTCTACCTTGCTTTGAGGGATAAGGACCTTGCCGCACTCCCTGCAGGTGCATCGGAGAAGGTTCAAGAGAAGAGGGACAAAATAGATGTGAACGATCGGGCGCGCCAGCTCAATGTAGCCGAAGTGGCCGATGCATTCCTTGAGCTTGCTGCCGCAGGTCTTGCATTTCAGGCCGGGATCAATCACGCCGAGGCGGATGTCCATCAGGCCGCCGTCGACCGGATAGCCTTCCTTGTCGTACAGTTCTGGCGTGACAATCTTGGCTGATGCCATCTGCTTGATCAGCTTTGGCGAGAACATGCCGAAGATGATAGAGCTGATTTCCTTGTAGGTGTATCGTTCGCGGTCAGCCATGAGTATTCCTCGTTGGTATTTTCATTGCCAGTATTCGGTTTCCTTGATATGTCGGATATATTGGTTTCCTGGTGACGGTATTGGTTTCCTGGTAACAGGGTATGTTGGTCAGTATTTTGTCTTAAGCGTCAGTTTCGGATAGACGCCGAGCGATTTGAACTCGTCAAGGATCAGCTTGAAGGCGTAGGACACCTCAATATCGCTGATCACGACATTGTCACCGCAGATTGGACAGTACGACGTGTCCTTGAATTCATTGTAGATTGCGATGATGCCGCAGTTCTCGCACACTGGAACGATGGTCTTGTCGGAATCAAAGCGCTCCTTGAGCAGCATCGACGCGCCGTGCGCCACGAACGTATCTTTTTCCATCTCTCCAAGCCGAAGCCCGCCTTCCTTGGACCGCCCTTCTGTCGGCTGCCTGGTGAGGAGCTGGATCGGGCCTCTGGCTCTTGAGTGGAGCTTGTTGGCGACCATGTGCTTG
>JACPCA010000022.1 GCA_016180035.1 Candidatus Woesearchaeota archaeon | reverse complement strand
GAATAACTGGAGGGGGCTTGATGGGCAGGATTCAAACAATAAATCCAGCAACAGAGGAAGTCATTCAAGAATATGAAACGATGCCGAAGGTGCAGGTTCTTGGCATTGCACAACAGTGTCACGATGCTTTTCAGGTATGGAAGAACTATTCTGTGAAGGAGCGTGCTGCACGGATATCCAATCTTGGATCTGTGCTCTTAAAGAACAAAAAGAAGTACGCTGCGCTTATCACTAAAGAAATGGGCAAGGCAATATCAGAGTCTATTGCTGAAGTGGAAAAATGTGCCATGCTCTGCAGTGTGTACGCAAAGCAGGGAAAGCAATGGCTTGCAGAAGAGGTTGTTGAGGCGAGCGGGAAAAAACACCGAGTGGTCTTTGAGCCATTAGGCGTTATTTTTTCGGTGATGCCATGGAATTTTCCATTCTGGCAGGCGCTTCGCTTCGCAGTTCCAGCCCTTCTTGCAGGGAACACAAGCATTCTCAAGCACGCCAGTATAACTACGGGATGTGCTTTAGAGATCGAACAAGCGTTCATAGAAGCTGGCTTTCCGGAAAATACGTTTAGAACAGTGCTTGCTGACCACGCTACCGTTGCTGGCCTTATCGCATCTCCCCTTATTCAAGGCGTATCACTTACAGGAAGCACAGAGGCAGGATCAAGGATAGCAGAGCAGGCAGGAAAGCATCTCAAAAAAGTTGTCCTTGAGCTTGGAGGCTCAGACCCGTTTATTGTATTAGAAGATGCTGATGTTGACGCTGCAGCGAAAGGAGCGGTTACCGGCAGAACACTTAACTGCGGCCAGAGCTGCATTGCAGCAAAGCGCTTCATCGTCGTAAAGCATGTTGCTGAACAATTCTCTGCCAAATTTGCAAGCCTGATGAGCAGTATTGTTATTGGAGATCCAATGAAAGAAGAAACAAAGATTGGTCCGCTTGTCAATGCTGATGCGGTAAACACCATGGAGGCTTTTGTTGAGGATGCTGTCCAAAAAGGCGGAAAGATCCTTTGCGGTGGAAAAAGAAAAAAGGGCAGAGGCTGCTTTTTTGAGCCGACCGTGATCACAAATACGTCCCCTCAAATGAAGATTGTCCGAGAAGAAGTGTTTGGACCCATCGCGCCAGTCATTATTGTAAAGGGCGAGAAAGAAGCGATCAGCATTGCGAATCATAGTGAGTTCGGGCTTGGAGGCAGCGTCTGGACAAAGGATCTAAAGCGAGGAGAGCGGGTTGCCCGGCAGCTCGAGGCAGGCTCTGTTTTCGTGAATTCCGTTGTTCGGTCTGACCCAAGAATGCCCTTTGGCGGAGTAAAGAAGAGCGGTATCGGGCGAGAGCTGTCTGTCTATGGGTTGCGAGAATTTGTTAATGTGAAAGGGTTGAACGTGTTTGGGTGGAAGAGTGAGCGCCTGTTATCCAAACCATTATGAGCCATGTTTGTGATTTGTCAAGGTGTTATAAACAGTCTCAACGATTGGCAAGATTTTCTAACCCCCCCTGTCTGCTTGTCCAATACTGGTAGGTCATCTAATACGCCTCTAAATTCATGGAACGTTTTGGCAATATCATTCCTGCAGCACTCTTAGGAGGACACCAGGGGCTCATTCCTCTTTTTCAAAATGATGCAAGATGGCTAAGGAAACAATTCCCGTCAGGGACAACTGCACTAAAGGGCTTATGCCAATCCCGAGAATAGTCGGCATTATGGTGGCATATTCCCATCTCCCTAACGTTAAATTTATTTTTTCTATAAGCACTGCGGCAATAATGCCAAACAAGCTTATCAACACATAATCAAATAGGCATGGCTTCTTTATCCAGACAGCATTTTTGTTTTTCAGTGAAACAATCATAAAAAGGCTAAGAATGATGATCACATCCATAAAAGAAGCAATAACCAGGTGAGCATATTTTTCAATTCCAGACAAGTCAACATATAGAATCTGATGAGAGAATTCCCATATCATGCTTAAGATGAATACGATAAAGCAAATTATTAAAAATTGTTTTACGGCACCCATACAAAAAAGAGCTTCTCCTTATTTAAATATCTTGTTTTTTCCGCAGGTTGCTGATAACAAGGTTTCTTGCCTCCTCCGTAAGTATGTTCTTCAGCTCTTTTGTGCAAATGCAGATGCAGCATTCACAGCATGGACAGACGCCGCTTTTGCAGCACGATTCTTTCATTTCTTTCTTTTCCATGGTTTTCCTCCGGCAGCTTTATATAATGTAGCTCCTTTCTTTTGGAAAGTAAAGGAAGGATATAAATGGAGGAGTTTAAGCATGGAAAGCAATAATCCTTTCCAACAGGGAAGCGTACCGTGCAGGATGCGATCAGCAACTGGCTATTGCCCCAAGCCGTTAGAGGCTGCATCTTCTTTCCTGAGCAAAAAATGGGCTATTTCTATCATTATCACTATCGGCAATTTTGGAACGTTGCGATTCGGCGGCATTGAACAACGGATCGAACACATCACTCCGAAAACATTAGCAGATCGCCTCCGAGAATTGGAAAAAGAAGGCATTATCCTAAGAAAAGCATATCATGAAATCCCGCCACGGGTGGAGTATTCCCTTACAAAGAAAGGCAGTTCGCTGATGAAGTCTCTTGTTCCGCTTATCAAATGGGCGCAACGCCAATAAGGGTTGGCTACTATCATGGCTTCTGGTACCCAAGCGGTTGAAGTATTTTTCGATAATCCTCTTCGGTAATGAACCGGTATTCTCGCAGCAGCTTGATCTTGTTCATATACTTTTCATTATACTTTGCCGAATCAAACTATTCTGGTGTCGTTTTCCCCTCCTGCGCGATCGTTGCAGGAAGGAAGATTGCAAGAATGAAAAGGAATCCAAGAAGGGACAAGGAAGAGCGGATTGCCGTGCGTGGAAATGGCATTCCGTTCTTTACCCTCTCTTTCTTTTTAAATGTTGTTCCCATGGCGGATTGTATTTCCAGAACATTTATATATTGTTATGGCAGTAGTTGCCCCAGCAATCTATCTAACGGAGGTGTTTTGGAATGAATAGCGATTGTGAAAAATACGGCCATGTCGCGCTCCGCGTGACGTTAGGGCTGCTGTTTCTGGTGCCAGGGCTTCAGAAACTTATGAACCCTGGAATGATATCTGGTATGCTTGGCGGTTTAGGCTTTCCAGCGCCAGCGTTTTTTGCGTGGCTCCTGCTGATCGCGGAGATCGTTTGCGGCGCGGCCTTGATTGTCGGCTATCAGGTCAAATGGGCAGCGCTTCCGCCTATCGTGGTTCTGCTGGTTGCAATTCTCTTAGTGCACCTGCCTGATCCAAGCCCTATGAAATGGATTGATGTCCTGTTCCGCCTGGTCGGGATCAGCGGCCTCGCCTATCTCAGCGGCGCTGGCGCAGGCGAATGGGCAGTCGGGAAGTAAATATTTTTTTCTTTTCTTCTTCTCCTTTTTTTTACAAGAAATTTATAAATAGCATGCCAATCCATTATTGAATGAAACTCCTCTCCTTTACCGACCATCATGGAAGCCTTCGTGCCGAGCAGCGCATCCTTGCCCTTGCTGTTGCGCAAAAGCCTGATCTTCTTGTCTGCGCCGGCGACATCTCTTTTTTTGGGACGAGCGCAAGAGTGATCCTCCACCGGCTGAATGCATTGGCAGCAAAAGCAGGCGCAAAACTTGTTCTTATTCCTGGCAACCATGAAGATGGCCAGCCGCTCATGAAATGGATGCGCGCATCAAAGCTCCGCAACATCATCTATCTTCACAAGCGCTTGTGGAGAAAAAACAACTGTCTTTTTATGGGCTGGGGCAGCGGCGGGTTTGCGTATCGCGACTCATCCTTTGTGCGATGGGCAAATGCAACGATCAAGAAAGCAAGGATTGATGACAAAGTTATTCTGCTGCTGCACGGGCCGCCGCACGGGACCAGGCTGGACATGGTCGTGAGCGGGCACTGCGGCAACAAGGACTACACGGCGTTCATCAAGAAGCACCAGCCGGACCTCGTCCTCTGCGGCCACATCCATGAAGGCTTTGGCAAGGTGCAGAAAATCGGCAAGACAGTCCTCCTGAATCCGGGTCCGTTCGGGGCGGTCGTGGAGCTGAAAGAGAAATAAATCAATCCTTTCTTTCTACTCTTCACTCTCACAACTCAACAATAAGCCGTTTCTTGCTTTCCGGATAGACTGACACTTCTTCCCCTTTTTTGAGGTTAAGGAATTCAATAATCTTTTTGGATAGCCGGATGTCGAGCGTGCTCCCTGCCTGCCCGATCCTTGTTTGCGTTCCTAATCCCCAAAGCCCCTTTGCTTTTGTTGCGGCAGTTATCTTCTCTGACGTTTTCTCATCAAAAAATTGCTCTTTGCAGGAAGTACAGACGTCAGCGTCGAATGTTCCAAGATGCTCTCCATACATAGCATAAGGAATTTTCTTCCTTTTCAATTCTCCTTTTTCACACAGGTAACATATTGCCATATTCTCACCGTTCAATCATTACTGTTTTGGCGATACATCTGTCCTATTAAAGGTATCGCTTTAGGTTGCTCTGTAGAAAATGTCGATCGGATTTGGGGAGCCACCGTTGTTTTCTTTGACAAATCTCTCAAAACTCGCATTGTTCCAATAGTATAAGCTTTTTTTGGTGGGTGGGAGACGTCCCTTATATCAGTTCAGGTATAAAACTGAACGGGCTTGATATAAGGACTGTGGCGCTTCACTAACATAAATAAGTACAGAAAGTTAATAAAGTCGACCCAATTATTGCTGTTCAGGTGGGAAGTATGGACAGCATTTTGTCGTTTAAGCCGAAAGAATATTATTTATGGAAAAGAAAAACAGAGTTAGTTTATCCATGGCAAAGGCAGTTTGTAAACCAAGAATTCTACAAACATGAAGCAAAGAGAATAGAAGAGCTTTCTAAGTGGCATCATAATTTTTTGAGAGCTGCCGAGAATGCTTCTCTCGAAGAAACTTCTTTTTACGTTGTTCCTGTTGAACTTTCATCATCTTGGAGGGGAGCTATAATCAATATCGGGGACTATAATTATATTGGTTTGTCTGGGTTACAAAATTCTCCTCAGGTGTTACTTGTAGCCATTCTTCCGTATACAACTAAAAGACCAGACGATTATAGGCTTATTAGAATCATTAAATCTAAGAGGAAGGATATCTTTGACAAAAAGACCATAAAAATTCACCCTGCCATTTTTATAGAAGAATGGGAATACCTTCCATCAGACCAAATTTATTTAGATATACCTTACGAAAAAAAGGTAGTTCAAAAAGTAATAGAAGAGAATTTAATACACAACAGTCAAGTGGCCCAATCATTTCAAGCACCAATTATTAGTGCACCATATGTTGATGGCTCAATTGGGGGAGTTTCTCTTACCGCCATGTCTGCAAGTTCTCAGTTTGCACAAGAACTTATAAAATCAATTCAGATGATGGTACCTCCAGAATATAGATCTCTTAATCCTCCCGAATCTTCACGCAAAGGGACAACATTTCAATTGGAAGAGGGCATTAAATTTAACTTAGCTGAACGTCCATTCTTCAGCAGAAATATGCTGGTTGGAGTTTACGATACAAAATATCAAACCCTATCAACCGAAATTATCAGAAGGTCTATGTTTAGTGGCGAGTATTCTATCTTTTCCACATTAAACCCACCATCCGGCACAGTCACTGAAGTTTGGAAAGAACTTATGAAGAACTTTACGGCGACAGAAATTACAATGCCAGAAGATATTGACACATTTCCAAAAGCGGATGTGGATTTGACAAGACTGCAAGGAGTAATCAACGAAGATTTATGGATACAAATTGCACATACAAGACAAATTAATCCTGCTCTCAATAATGAGTCAGAAGATTTGTTAATATCGACTATAAACCGCTTAAAACAAGATTTTGATGTACTGCTTTCAGGTACAACAAAAAATGATATAGAAAGAGAACACTTAGTAAGATCGATGTTACACCCAATTAGTTATAACTTAAAAAGGATAGCCCAATCATTCTTAGATAACTTTACAGCATTTATTCAGCATCCCCAATTTGAAAGAGTAAGGTCAGCTATGGAACGTAAGAAAGGGGATATGAGATTCAGTGTTGTTGAAACTGAAATAATTAACCATCAGAAATCAACAGCCCGCGAAATCTACGAAGCGGTAAAATCAACAGATTTGTTTAAAGATACTCACGATTTACAGGGATTACTTGATTGGTTACATAATCGCGGTTTTGTAATTGTTGATCAAGAAAAAAAGTATGCTTGGGTTGGAAAACCGTAATCATTTAAACTGAACAGCAAGGGAGATAGTTAAAAATTTAAGATGGTTTTGGTATGTCCATTCTAAAGCGATTTAAGCACATTTTTTGGTACAGTAAATCTTTAGAAAAAATCGCGGCTTGGAGGCATCCTCGGTGTCAAGAGTTTGGACTCTCCAAGCCACCGCTTGTGAACCACTCAATCAGCACACAGCCTCTTTCTTTCCAAAACTTATTTTTCCATCTGGTATGCCATGCTACCCTGCGTCATCCCACCCTTTCATAAAGGCTGCTTCCATGGGCGTCATCTTATCTGAATCGACAGCGTCCTCCCAGACCCCGTCCCCCCCATAAAAGTCCCTGTCGTCGAAAAGGTCGGTTTCGATGTCCTTTATGCTTATTCCCCGTGCCATGCTGCCCACCCCCGACTTATACGCTATATGATAGAAACATTTAAATATATACTTTACCTATATATCTTATATACGTTATATAATGGGGTGGCTTGTGCTGAAGATTAGCGCATGATGCATCAATATTGTCGGATGCACCATGTGGTATATATGCCTCAACAGTACATGATGGGGCACTAGTTATGCCTCAACAGTACATGATGGGGCACTAGTACAGCACGAAAGGGGGTGGACAGGGTGGAAACGAGAAAGATCATTTCATTCGGGAGTTCTTCTTTTGTTGTTTCAGTGCCAAAGACGTGGATCACACAGCACAAGCTCAAGAAAGGTGACACGATCCACATGGAAAACAGGAATGATGAGCTTGCCCTGTATCCAGGAGAGATCCACCAGAAGGAAGAGCCGAGCAGGATGCTTATCGAGATTGACGGGTGCGACCTGGAACTGATCAAGTCCAAGATCGTCTCGGCCTACCTCAACAATTACGCCATCATCGACATCAAAGGCAGCGAGCTTCCAAAGAGCGCTGCCCGGATCAAGGCCGTGCTGCGCAACCTGACCGGCATGGAGATCATCCAGCAGACAGAAACCAAGATAACGGCCAAGGACCTGCTCAACATCAAAGAGATCTCGCTTCCGACGCTGGTGCGGCGCATCGACAACATCGTGCGCTCGATGATCATGGACTCCATCGACTGCCTGAACATCTGCCACTATGAAAGCATCAACGAGCGGGACATGGACGTCAACCGTCTTGTCTTTCTCGCCCGGCGCGTGATCCATGGCATCTTTGCTGACCCGAGCCTGCTGCGCTACTTCAAGGCCAGCCTTGTCGAGCTGATGTTCATTAGGGACATCGTCATCCACCTTGAAAAGATCGGCGACGAGACCAAGCGCGTCGCCAGGCGCCTCCGTACGGCGAGAAATCTCACTAGTAATGAAAAAGAAGAGTTCCGGACCGTGTACTCGGTCATGTACAACAGCTACCTGACGGTCATGAAGGCATACTACAAGCGGAACACCCCGCTTGCCTTCGACGTCGAGATGGAGAACAAGAAACGGATCGGCTTATGCAATGCCTTCACCGAAGAGACGCTGAAGAACGATGTGGTGGAAACATCACGGGCGATGGATGACCTGCGCAACATGAGCGTCTTTGTAGGGATGATCGCCAAGTCTGTCCTCGGAATGGGAAGCGACCAAGCGGTGATCAAGACGGTGTTGTAGAGAGCCTTGAATGAGAGCTCTGAATGCTGGTGCTGACATGGCTATCTATCTATCCAACGCAATCACTATCGCCCGCATCTTTCTTTCTTTCGTTTTTACCGCTCTTGTCTGGTATTCTCAATGGCTCTTGGCCGGGCTATTGTTCATCGTCATCATCGCGTCGGATGTCATTGACGGCTACATTGCCCGGCGGCGGCATGAGGACAACAAGCTTGGCGCCTTCCTTGACCCGCTGGCAGACAAGGTCTTCTTTATCTTGGCAGTTGCTGTTCTCATGCTGAAGCTCAGCCTTCCATGGCAGTACTTTCTCCTCCTTACCAGAGATGTGCTGGTCATCATCGGCGCGATCCATCTGGGCTTGTTAGCCGCAAGAAAACAGACCATCACGTTCAAGGCAACATGGGCAGGGAAGCTTGTCACCACCCTTCAGGCTGTGACTGTCGGGGTATTACTCGCCAACCACACCATCCTGCCGATGCCGCCAGCCGTTCCATTAACGCTGGTGTATGGCACCGCCATCGCTGGCCTGGCCTGCGGAATCCATTACCTATATAAATTCAGGCAATAATCGCGATGCCATGAGTAATTGTTTAGCTTTGTGAAGCGTTACCGTCCAGAGGTCGAGCCTCTTCCATGTCTTTATCAGGACTGACAAGGGGGACGCCCCATCCGGGGAATGTCAGTTCTCAATACGGTGGGTAGAGGCGAGAAGACGGTAACGCTTCACAATGAAGCAGGGGAGGCATCTTCGAAATCCTCGACGTGAAATGGAGGGCGCTGCGTCCCCGGATGGGGCATCCCCCCGCAACGCGCTCGACAGAGAAATGGAGAGGATTTCGACCTTAATGATGCTCCCCCTGCTTCAGGAAGCTAAACAATTATTACATTGCCCCTGTAGTATAGCTTGGATAGTACACGAGCTTGCGGAGCTTGTAACCGGGGTTCAAATCCTCGCAGGGGCGTTTTATTGGGCAGTTGGTGGTGGGTTGTGGGTTAGAATGCAATTTTATTCCACCACCAATCCCAACAACCAACTAAGAGGATTGTTATGCCTTCCGATTTTAAAACATTGAATGTTTGGCAAGAAGCACATACGCTTTTTATTTCTTAGCGACAACAAGAACAGTATTAAACTTCTGGTAAGCGACATCTACCTGTCTAAACCCAACCTCTCGCAGCCAATTCATCTGCGATTCCATCGGGGCAAGCGCGTTCTGGAATTTGTGATGGTACGCCCATTCTCGCAGCGATTGTTCGTCTCGTGCATTGGCAACCAGATGATGATAATGCAAGGCTTCATTTAATGCTGCAGTGCGCTGATCACGGAAGGTCATCAGGTCGCCAAACAGGAAAAGGCCGCCGCCACGAAGACAATTGTACACCTTGCGAAATACGTTTTTCTTTGCTTCATCAGTTCCTTGATGATGAATGCCGATGACGGAAAGGACAAGATCACTTCTTTCGCTCACGGGCCAGAAGGGGATCTGCGCGTAATCAGCGCAAATAACCCTGCTGGTCAGAGGAGGAACAGACAATCTGGAAAGGCGATTCCGAGTATGAGCCGCCATCACCTCTGAAAAGTCTATGCCTGCATAATCTGAGCCCGGAACTAATAGAAGAACACGTTCTGCAGTCAATCCTGTGCCAGAGCCAAGCTCGAGGATTCGGATAGCACTGCCATGGAATTCATCATGTACTATCTGTGCAAGGCGATCATGAAGCTCCCGATGTCCAGGAATTGATCGTCTGATCTCGTCATCGTACTGGTCTCTAGAATGGTTGGCATAATTTAATTCTTGGGGTGTAACGTTAGTTGCAGTCATGCTCCAAAGCAGAAAAAGGAAGGATATAAAGCTTTGGCACAAAACACTTAAAAACTCCTTCTTTCTTCAGGGAACAATCTTGTCTTTGCTCCTGTAGTCTAGCCTGGATAGGACGCAAGCCTCCGGAGCTTGTGACCGGGGTTCAAATCCCCGCAGGGGCGTATTGTTAAGAATGCGCAGGATTGAGCGTAGCGAAATCCTGCCAGCTGGGTTGATAAGGGCATAGCCCTTATGTTTACATCCCCGAAGGATAAATATTCGCCGGAGCGAAGCGGAGGCTACCTACATATGAATATAGTTCTACAAACGGAAGCTTATTCCCAGAAAAGCATTTTGTTTTCCTTCCGATTAATTAATATAGTTGTACAATGAGGAAGGAAAAGAAAATGAGAGAATCCATCTCGGCCATCATCCTCAATGACGCTGATGACGTTCTTGTCCTCCGGCGCGCCCCTCACAAGAAGCATTTTGGCGGGTCGTGGGACGCCTTGTGCGGCAAGCTCGAGCCAGGAGAGACTCCAGAAGAATGCCTTCACCGTG
This sequence comes from Candidatus Woesearchaeota archaeon, assembly GCA_016180035.1. Taxonomy (GTDB): domain Archaea; phylum Nanobdellota; class Nanobdellia; order Woesearchaeales; family UBA12501; genus JACPCA01. The sequence goes on along the minus strand of JACPCA010000022.1, from coordinate 20,038 downwards.
AAGTTGGAGAAGAGATCGGCGTGTCTGATATCAGCATCATTCGCCGCGCTGAACCATGCATATATCCCTGCTGGGATGGTGACTGGCTTGTCCATCTTTTCCTGTGCCGCCTTTCAGGCACTTCTCCAACATCAGCCATCACCTTGAACGAGGAGCACACGTCCTATCGTTGGACAAAGCTTCATGACCTGCTTCAAGAAGAACTCATTCCCTTGTTTCGCAAGGATCTTGATCGTCTTTTTAGCCAGGATGCTGCAACCAGAACATGATGCCTGTTTCGGCGCGTGTTTACCTACCAGCCTATCCTCACTCTCGGCACTGCCTTGCTGCAATAAGGGCATTGAGAAGGGTATTTTCTGTACGGGTCATGCCGGAAGACGTACTTGCAGTCCGGACACTTGTATTGGACATCATCACTGTTAGATACTGGCTTATAGCTTGTTCCAGCAGGCTCCTGCTTGAGCCTGGCGAGGCGCTCCATGCTTTCCTGCGCCGCGGCAGACATCTTCACCGAGCTTGGCGCGCTGCTGGACAGAACCGAAGAAGAGGACGTCATGGGCGATCCGGATGTTGATCTGCCGTAATAACAAGTAGGGCAGACGACCATGCGAAGCTTGTGGTGAAGCTTGAACTCGTCCGCTACTGCTTCCCTGCCGCAGTTGCGGCATTTTATCTTGATGGAACTCAATGCCATGCCATCGGGGGAGTACGAATGGCTTTTTATGTTTTGTCAATCAACAGAAGCAGTATTGTTGGATGATTATTTATAAATAGGACCTTGTTTTTTCAGCGATGAAATCAAAACCAGCTGGAAAAATCAACGATCATCTCAAAGAGCATGAAACCAGCTATGTTCACGCGGTCCTTCCCCTCTGTTCCCGAAACATTTCCTCGACCTGGCGCAGCGTTGAGGCTTCTTGCGCTGGCTTGTCGATGCGGATGGTCTTGAGCCGAGGAAATCGCAGGGCGTATCCTGACGAGTACGTCGGCGACTTCTGGATCTCCTCAAAGGTCACCTCAATAACTATCTTTGGCTTGACGGCAACTTCTCTTCCTGTCTCTCGGCCAAGAAGCGGCTTGAGCAGTCCGGTCAATTCTTCAAACGTCGCCCCTTCAGACTCTTCCAGCTCCTTGATGCCCGTGCCGACCTTGCCGATCTCCACAAACTCGCCGGTTTCCTTATCCATGCACGCGACGACATACGAGGACAGCCATCCTGACCTTTTTCCAGTCCCCCATTCCGCGCCGGTGATCACCAAGTCAAGGGTTTCCATGACCGGCTTGACCTTGACGCCAAAGCCGACTCTGGAGCCTGGCTTGTACACTCCACCAAGATTCTTTGCCATCACGCCCTCCTCGCCGGCACGGAGCGCCTTCTCATAAAAGGCCTGGGCTTCCCTATCGCTTTCGGTGATGATCATCTCCGAGCAGCGGATCTTGAACAGGACAGGATCAACAAGAGATTCTATCTTTTTCCTTCGCTCCTGAAATGGAACGTCAAGCATGCTCTTTCCGTTGTGGGAGATAATGTCAAACACATTGACTTCTACAGGGAATTTTTTAGCGACTTCCTCAATATCGTACTTGCGCCGGATGCGCTGGGAAACCATCTGGAACGGGAGGTAGCGCTTGGTTGCCGGGTCGAAGCCGACAGCCTCTCCTTCAAGAATGAAGCTGGAGCCATTGATGTGCTTCTTGACTGCTTCAACAACGTCGGGGAACTGCTTGGTGACCTCTTCAAGCCGGCGGGTGTAGAGCTTGATCTTTCCATCAGCCTTGTGAAAGCCGAGCCGGAACCCGTCATACTTGAACTCGAAAGCGCACGGCCTTCCAACTCTTTCAAACGCGTCAGCAAGGCTTGCTGCCTTTTGGTACAGCATGACCTTGATCGGCTTGTCCTCCGAAAGAGAGACTGCAGAAATCTTCTTGAGGCCGCCTGTTTTTGACAGAATGGCAACCTCCCCGAAATCGTTTGTCACATCATAGGCGTGCTGGACTGCCCCGACAACCTTGGCGTATTCCTCCCGGTTCTCCGGCTCGAAGGATTCTTTTTTATCGTCATACCGTATCTTGGCATCGTCGCCAAAAAACGCCCACACGATGGCGTCGCGCATCGTGCCATCGCCAACCCCAACGCGCAGGTCTTCCAGCGCGGATCGGATGACATACCTGGTCTCCTGCGGCGTTGCGGACGTGAGGAGCTCGGAGATCAGCTTGACCTTGGCATCGACAGCGCCAGTCCCCTCCATCTCTGCAAGCTTGCGGAGGTTCTGAAAGACTTTCTTGATAGTCAGGCGCTGCGGCGTGAGCGTTGCCTGTTTTCTCTTGCTCACCAGCTTTGCAGCCGTATCTCCAAGATCACCAACCTTTTTCCATTCCTCCTCGATCTTGCTGACCGGGTAGCCTGTGGCGAGGCTTATCGCTTTCAGCACAATCCGGGATGCCACACCGATCTGGCGGTCGTCCCATGCCGGAAACAGCCGCCCCTGAAGCAGCAGGGAAAGCTCTGGCAGGTCATCAACAGGGCACTTCTTGAGGAAGGCTGCGAGAAGATTCGTCTTTTCAAGCCGCTTTGAGGTAGCTCCAAGCTGGTCATACAGGGCGGCAAGGTCTTGATATTTCATGGCTCTTCGAACACGCCTGCACTATATATAGTTTTTGTGGTGTGTGGGGCTCTGTAGAAAGTCTTTTGTTACAGCCAATCATCACATGCCTGTTTTCGGCTAAAAAACACAGATTGTGGGTGCCGCGAACGTATGCCATTAAAAAACAAAATACCCGGCTTCGCTTTGCTCAGCGGGTGACGGGACACACGCGCCACCACAATTGCGATTCTTTATCAATCCCATTTTTTTGCTCCACACTGTTGAGGAGCAAAAAAATGGATATGGTCACAATATCGATGCGTGGTGGCGCCGTAACCCGTTACCGGCTCTGCCGGTTTTATTGTTTTTTTAGGGGATTAAATGTGGGGCCCTAAATCCCAGCACCATTTTCTACAGAACAATTTATCACAATATTTATTAATCTGGCAGCCCCAAAACAGGGCATGAACGTCCTTGAAGCGATCAAAAAGCGGCGAAGCATCAGGAAGTACAAGGATGTCGGTGTCGAATGGGACAACGTTGTCCATATCCTTGAGGCAGGCAGGTATGCCCCTTCTGCCGGCAACTTGCAGGACTGGAAGTTCATCGTGGTCACGGAAGAAGACATCCGGGCAAAGGTTGCCAGGGCGTGCCTGAATCAGTCCTGGATGGAAACAGCGCCAGTCCACATCGTTATCTGTTCTATCCTAGAACGCCAAATCCAGCATTATGGGGATGCGGGAAAGAAGTATGCCATCGAAGATGCCTCCTGCGCTGCCATGGCCATGATGCTGGAAGCGACAGAGCTCGGCATCTCTTCCTGCTGGGTTGGCGCGTTTGATGAGATGATGCTTCGCGTTGCCTTGAACATCCCAGACCGGGCGACGCCGACGATCGTGCTGACGATGGGCTATGCTGATGAAGAGGTTCCGGAGCCGACACGGACCGTGCTGGAAAGCGTCGTCTTCCTGCAGCATTACGCGAACAGGATCAAGAACGAGAACATGGTCATGTGGAACTGGAGCCTGGAGATGGAAAAGCAGCTTCATGAGGGAAAGCACGGCCTCAAGAAGCGCCTTGAAAAGGTCAAGAAGGCGGTGAAGGAGAAGCTGGAGAAGAAGATGAGGGGATAAGAGGGGTGTCCATGCTGTTCCGAATTTTCAAGATTTTTAAAATTTTCAAGATTTATTGCCACAACATACATATACTACTGTCGCAAAATATATAAACATGGACATTCAGTAGATAGATTGAGGTGAATACCACTATGGCAGAAAAGATGTATACCGGCACGCTGTGGCAGCATGATAAGATCAGGACAGACAAGGCGATCGAGGCAAAGCAGAGGAGCCTCCCGGCCTATATCCTGATCGAAGGGAAGCTTCCCAACCAGTTTAAAGAGATGAAATCCCTCCGCGGAAAGAAAGTGTCGTTTTCTCTCTCCCAGAAGGGCTATGCGAAAGGAAGCTCCATAAAGATACAATAGCTTCTTTTTCTATTCTTTTTTATTTAGCCGTAGTTATACTCCTACGTCAAGATTAATCTTCCGTTCCGCCACAAACAATATTTTAGAAAACATAATACCACCGGCAGAGCCGGTGACGGGACAAGCGCGCCGCCACGACTGCGTTAGTTCATCAAATTCCATTTTTTTGCTCATCACCAGTGTGGAGCAAAAAAATGGATATGGCCAGCAGATCGATGCGTGGCGGCGCCGTAACCCGTTGTGCCCCTGGCACATTTATCATTTTTTGTTACAAATCGCAAGAAAAAAGGATTGGAAGAACAAATCGATAGGCGACGGCGCCGCAACCCGTCACCGGCTCTGCCGGTTTTGTTTTAAATTATAGCGTTTAGTAATAACATATCTGTTCGTGGCGGTGTAGATGCTTATCTCTGACCGCACGAAAAAAAGAAAAAGTCCCCCGGATGGGGGAAAAGAATTGCCTTCAATGTTTAAGGTTTGGGGGTGGTTAAAGATTGAAGGCAAGAAAGAACATAAAAAAAGCTTTCTTGCAAAAGCTTCTGCTGGCCTACTTGACCATCTCGATGCCGAGCTCTTCGCTGAAGCGCATGCGCTCCTGCGGCGATTCGCTCTTCTTGCCGAGGATCCATGGTGAATGCACGCCGGTGATGATGGTCATCACGGTCAGCTTGCCTTTCATGTCTTCGCTGACTCTTGCGCCCCAGATGACGTTGGCATCATCATCCATAGATTCGGTGATAAGTTCGCCGACTCTGGAAATCTCCTCGAGGGTGAGGTCTGGCCCGCCATGGACGTGGATGATCGCTCCGGTTGCGCCGGCATAGCTGATGTCCAGGAGAGGATTGCTCAGCGCGCCGCGGACAGCTTCTTCAACCTTGTTGGAGCTGTCGGATGCGCCGACACCGATGGCGGCAACGCCGCCGTTCGTCATGATCGTCCTGACGTCAGCGTAGTCCAGATTGACTAAGCTTGGGATGGCGATGGTCTCGACAATGCCTTTGATCATGGTGCTGATGAGCTCATTGGCAACGGCAAAAGCCTGCTGGACAGGGAGGTTTCCTGCAATATTCACCAGGCGGTTGTTGTCGATGACGATGACGGTGTCGGACACCTGCCGGAGCTGCTGAAGGCCGAATTCTGCCTTGTCAATCCTTGCCCGCTCGATCTTGAATGGCATGGTGGTTGTTCCGATCACGATGCTGCCGGCGTCCTTGGCAACCTTGGCTACGACTGGCGCTGCTCCGGTTCCTGTTCCACCGCCGAGCCCTGCGCACACGAAGACCATGTCTGCCTCTTTGAGCGCTTCTTTCAGGTGCTGCATGGATTCCTTTGCTGCTTCAGCTCCCTTGTTTGGGAAGCCGCCGCATCCGAGGCCTCGTGTCAGGTCGCGGCCGATGATGAACTTTCGGTCTGCATCCGTAATGCCGAGGTGCTGAGCGTCAGTGTTCACGGCGATGATCTCTGCTCCCTGAATTCCCTTCTTGAAGAGCCAGTTGACCATGTTATTGCCGGCACCGCCGACGCCGATGACCTTGATGTTTGCCTGCCCTATGTTTAATCCACTCGTGTCCATTCCACTATCCTGCTGGTTTCCTACTGCGTTTTTTACGATGAAGTCCATTTCCGGTGCCCCCTTGTGTTGTTGTTTTGGTGGTTTGTACCTCGTTTGCTCATGATTGCCTGTCCGCCTCATGATCAGTACTAGTAGAGAATATAGCTCAGACTATCAAAAAATTTAAATACTAGTGTGCTCTATATTCTCTTCAGAAGTCAGTCACTTGCGCCAACAAGTGGTTGTATTCACCAAATTCCATTCGCCAAACGATGTTGAGTTTTTCGCCAAAAAAACTCATCTTCATTCTTCTTTTTAAACAAGACGTAGTTTATATACTTTTCTCGGATTGAAAATATATAACAGAGTATATAACAGGATAGGATTTTGTATATTTGTTGTAGGTATCCTCAAAGAACTACTGTAAGGGAGTTAAACAAAAGTCATTCTGTTGCGGTTTCCACGTCAGAAGAAGGCATCTCATAATTCCACACCACCGGAACTTTCCTCGGCTCATACCCTTGCACGCTGGCGTTCAACATCAGCAGGTAATCATGGCGATGGGGAAAGACCAGCGCCAGCGAGCCGATAGGTTCCCCTGTTTCTTCTTCCCCTCTTTTCCGAGAAACGTCAACCACGAATCGGCGGCAGACAAGGCCGTCAACCCCCTGTTTTTCTTCCGATAAGGCATGGTCCCCCGGAAGAGGAGAAGACAACTGTAATCCCTGATCGAGAAGATACACTCTGGCTGGAGAACAAACACTTCTCCGCAGCGCTTCATATACTGGATTTTTGGTTTGCCCATCACCTGATGCAGAATAAACTGCTGGATCGAAACGCCGCACATAAACAGCAAGGGTGTTCCGCGACAATGCGGCAAGATTGGTGTTTATTCTTTCTTCAACAGCAGCCGCAAGCTGGTCAATGCGCATGGGTTGAACAGAAAAGAGGGTGTTTATATTGTTTACGACCTAAAGCCATAAAAAGCCCTCCTCTTAGCTAGCAGCATGACTCTCTATTTCATCGGCCTTGGGCTCTCGGAGGAGAACGACATCACTGTCAAAGGGCTTGAAACGCTGCGAACCTGTAAAAAAGTGTACCTCGAATCATACACTTCGCTTCTCCAATGCCCCAAAGAACAGCTTGAGGCATTCTATGGCAGGCCGATCATCTCTGCCGATCGGGTGATGGTCGAACAGAATGCAGAATCCACCATCCTTGCTGATGCTCAAACGCAAGATGTTGCCTTCCTTGTTCCCGGCGATCCGCTTGCCGCGACAACCCACATTGACCTGTTCCTGCGCGCGAAAGAGAAGAACATTGCCGTGCGCGTGATCCACAACGCCTCGATCATGAACGCCATCGCTTCCACCGGGCTGGAGCTGTACAAGTTCGGCAGGACAACCTCTATCGTGTTTCCTCAAAAGAACTGGAAGCCAGAAACGCCGTATCAAGCCATCAAAGAAAATAAAGAGAGGGGGCTTCATACGCTCTGCCTGCTTGACATTCACGCAGAGGCTGGCAAGTTCATGACCGTTCAGGAGGGATTGCAAGAGCTTCTTGAGTTGGCGCAGAAGAGCGGCAGAACTGATGATACTGGTATCATAACACTCACCACGATGGTGGTTGCCTGCGCGCGGATCGGAAGCGACAGCCAACAAATCGCATATGGCAGCGTTCAGGACATCTTAACGATCGATTTCGGCAGGCCGCTCCACTGCATCATTATCCCGGGAGAGCTGCACTTTAAGGAGGAAGAGATGCTCCAGCTGTGGAGGCAATCATAAAAAAATAATAGAAAAGAAGGAAAAAAAGAAAAAATGCTTACTCCTTGTTCTTTATGCCAAGCACGTCATGCAGCCAGCAGTAGCCGACAAAGCTCTCTACTAACGCAATCCATCCGACAACAACTACCACTAAGTTGACCCATGCTGTCTCGTATTGTAGCGCCCATGGCCCCAGCCACCAGAAGGCCAGCAAAAACCGAAGCGCCCGATCTGTCTTCCCTAAATTCGATTGAACCATAGTATCACCTCTTTTGATTGGGATAAAAGCCTATACTGCAATCAGATCCGTCAAATGAATGCTGTACGTTGGTATGAAGCCTTGCAAGAATCACATCTCTTCTTCTACCTTGCTCAGCTCGGCCTTCAAGACCGGCTCCTGAAGGTTCAGCAACTTTTCTACGGCATACAGCTTATCGCGAAGCTCAGCAAAATCATTCGAGAAGGTCTCGTTGTAATACGTTAATGCATTAAACTGCCCGTAGAGGGCGGCAAACTCTTTTGCGATATCCCTCACGTCGGACCCGTCTCTGGACACGCTTTTGGCGTCAAGCATCTTCCGCAGCCCGGTTCTCATGGCGCTTATCTTCACCCTTGCAAAGGCCTGGACCTTGGCATCGCTGTAATCCATCCCGCCTTCAACAGCGCGCTTTATGGAGGAGATGGATTCGAGAGCGTCATTGACGGCAGCGGCGCTGTTCTGGTCGAGAGCGATTACTGAAGAAACCTCTTCCGGAGCAGCCTCTTGAGGGGCTTCCTCTTTCGAGCTTCCCCATCCAACCAATTGCTGGAACCAGCTGACAATGCCCATACAGGAGAAGTATTCTGTTTTTGTTAATAAATGTTGTGAAAACCCTCGTCTTGTTTGATTGATAAAGCAGGATATTCAGCAGGACAAAAACCCTCAATAACTTTATAAAACCTGTTGCGTTCTCCGGCCGTATGGGGTTATTCAAGGACGTTCTTGGGAATCAGGAAAGTGTGTTTCGCGACCACATCCCGCTCGATTATGATTACATCCCCAAGCTGGTCCCGTATCGGGAGCAGCAGCAGCGCCAGATCGCTGCCTGCATCAAGCCATTGCTGACCAAGCGCAATGGCAGGAACGTGTTTGTCCACGGCCCGCCAGGCGTCGGAAAGACCGTTGCCGTCAAGCACCTTCTCAAAGAGCTTGAAGAAGAGACAGAAGAGATCGTCCCCCTTTATATCAACTGCTGGCAGAAGAACAGCATGTACAAGATCGTGCTGGAGATCTGCGACCTTCTGGACTACCGGTTCACGCACAACAAGAAGACAGATGAGCTGTTCAAGATCATCAAGGACATCCTCAACAAGAAGGCAGTGGTTATCGTGCTTGACGAGGCAGATAAGCTCGAGGATGAAGACCTCATCTACAACGTGCTGGAGGAGATTTACCGCAGGACGGTCATCCTTATCACGAATTACAAAGACTGGATGGCCAACCTCGACAATCGCATCAAGTCCCGGTTGACGGCAGAGGTCGTCGAGTTCAGCCATTACACCAAAGAAGAGACGCATGGCGTGCTGAGCGAGCGGATGAAGTATGCCTTTTATCCTGATGCATGGGACGAAGATGCTTTCGCCCTCGCTGCAGACAAGGCGCACGAGCTCAAGGACATCCGCCTCGGCCTCTACCTGCTGCGCGAGGCAGGAAACGCCGCTGAAGACAAGGCTTCCAAGCGGATCACGAAAGATCATGTCAACGTCGGCATCAGCAAGCTCGAAGAATTTTCCATCAAAGAAAAAGAGGCGCTTGAAGACGAGACAAAATTCATCCTCACGGTCGTCAAGAATAACACTGGAAAAAAGATCGGCGACATCTTCAAGGCGTACCAGACCGAGGGCGGCAACAGCGGCTACAAGACCTTCCAGCGCAAGATCGCCAAGCTGTCGGACAACAAGTTCGTCTCGGTCAAGAAGATCAGCGGGGGAGCTGACGGCAACACGACGCTCATCACCTACAACGGCAGCGTGACGCAGCTCAGTGATTTTTGAGAAGGATACAAGCGCCTTGACCGGAGTAATGCTGAGAGTGTGAATTGTTGGATCTGCCAACTTCATGAAGAAACTGCCACTTACTTCATGAAGAAACTGTCAAATTCGTTCTCAAACTCTTCTTCGACCACGTCAACGCGGGACACTTTTGCAAGCGTCGGGCCAGTCTTGCAGTACTGCGCAAACTTCTCCAGCTTGTCCGCAGCGCCCTCAGCGACAACTTCGACGGATCCATCAGCGCAGTTCTTTGCAAATCCTGACACGCCAAGCTGTTCTGCGCGCTCCACAATATTTTTTCTGAAGAAGACTCCCTGCACCAGGCCGGTAATGGACAGGTGAAGCCGTTTCATGGCTGGTGTTTTGCTTGATGAGGATAGCATATTCTGAATGAGGTGGCTGTTGTTTAATAATATTCGTATTTGTGTAATTGTTTAGCTTTGTGAAGCGCCACCATCTATCTACCAGTGTCCAGTGCTAAAACAATGCCAAACTATGAAATTCTGCTGTTTTAGGTGTGCAACCTTCACTCCCCACTGGACAGCTGTGCGAATAAGGTATTTAAATCCAGCACCACAAAAAGAAAGATAAGAAACAGAGGTGATACGAATGACCGTGATAACAACGGATGCCATCCAAGGCCTGTTTTTTCAGAGCGTCCAAGGCATGACGATGCGGACCCTGGCAAAGAGCTTGACAAAGGACATGGCGCAGGAACGAAAACAGAGGCCAGCAACTCCACCGGCATACGCGGCGTATGATCGATGGTAAACGAGGTGGGAACATGGAAGGAATCACCATCAAGCGGTTCAGGGTTCACCAGCTGCCAGACAAAGAAGATGTCCTCCCCTTCGACATCTACACCGAGTATAACTCGGTATTTGGCGCTGATGAAGAATGCGACAATGACGAGGTATCCCCAGCTGAGGCTGGCTTCATGAGGGGGTATATCAATGCGTGATACGTTTCACGCATGAAACGCATGACGGACAAGGGTGACATCAATCAAACAAACTGATTAAACAACATACTGGAAGGACAACGACACAAAGCGCTACAAAACGAGGTGATCCCCATGATATGGCCATTTTTTAGTGAACCATCCAGCGAATCAGCGTATCTGAGCTGGAACGAATACCATTCGAAAGTCACGTTCATCAACGAATTCTCTCGCCAGCAGCAGCTCTGCCGAGAAGGCACGACACTGCTGGAGACCTTCTAAATCTGCCAACACCTCCTATACTGGCCCCTCTTCTGCCCCGGAGGGGTTCTTTTTCTTTCAAAATATACTTCAGGGAACACTAATTATTTGTTATTTTAACATGACAACTTCTGAATAATATATAAAATATTGAGAGTAAGCTAATAAACGGTAAGAGGAATATTATTGAAACTCCCAACACAGTATCTGGAAAATTATTTGAAATATAATATGAGGTCAAGTAGTTTATGATTATTGCCACTATTAAAGATATATTCAAAAAGATTATTCTTGAATCATCAACAAAAGCACTATATTCCCCAGAAATATTTTTCCCCTTAAAGGGATAAAACCATTTAATCCCTGATTTACTAATTGAATCCTGTAACAGATGAATGTTACTTCCAAGGAAAAAAGTAATTGTTGATAAGAAAATATAACTAGTGCCTAAAAATTTGAAATATAAATTTGCTAAAAAGAATAAAAGAAAGAATAATCCTGTTGCGAAAATAATTCCAAATACTGTATGAGAAATACCCCTATGTTCGTCGGTTATTTCGTATTCTTTAACATATTCTGTATTTATCAATGAAATAAGCCAGTAAGACGGAAAATATATTAAGAATCTAAAAATAGAACCCAAGATCATCAAAATTAAGGAATAAAAAAATAAAAAAGCATTGCGAACATCTTTGGCATTCTTTTTATATTTCCAATCTTGATAAGATTTTTGCCAACCAATTTTTCTTCTATCTTGTTTCATTTTGAAAATTCTTGATTGAGGACAATCAGTGTCGGGATACATTGCTCCACAAAATAGCCCGAAAAAGATAAAGAAGAAAATTAAAGAAAAATTGGTGAAGTTAAAGAATGGTAAAATCATGAGTAACATGGGGGTAAAAATGATTCCTATCAAAAGAGTTTCAAAAATATGATTGTCTATTCTCATAAGTTAAACTAACCAAGGGATCTGATATAAATCTTTTGTATTTCCCCTATCTTAAAAGACAAACTCCCGATTGAGTTAAATAAACCTTAAATACAACTCTATCTTCCCTTACCTCATGGACATCATCACCAAGCAGGAATTTTTAGACAATAAAGAGAAGTACTTCCGGAAGATTCGGCAAGGAACGGTCTTTGTGTACCCCACGGACACCATTTATGGCATCGGATGTGATGCGGGAAATCCTGAAGCCGTCCAGCTTATCCGCACCATCAAGAACAGGCCAGCAGCTGCTTTTTCTGTTATTGCTCCATCCAAACAATGGATCGAAAGCAACTGCATCCTTCTTGGCAAGGCAAGAGAATGGCTGGCCAAGCTTCCAGGGCCATACACCCTTATTCTCCCAGCAAAGCATCCGACTCCTAAAGTTCAACCTGAACAGCAAACCATTGGTGTCAGGATCCCCAACCACTGGATCAGCAGCGTGGTTGGCGAGCTTGGATTCCCAATCATCACCACCAGCCTGAACATCAGCGGCGAACAGCCATTAACCGCCATAAACGCTATTCCATCTGCAATGAAGGAGCATATCGGTTTCTGCATTGATGAAGGGTTCCTGCAAGGGAAGCCATCAACCTTAGTTTATCTTGATCAGGAAGGGGAACAGGTGAAGGAACGCTGAGGGGGCCTCTACCAACAGATAAAGTTTAAATACTGGTAAACCTTTACTAACCCCATGCGCAAGGAAAAAGACCCTGATATCGAGGATGTCGAGGACGATCTCTTTTCGGACATCAAGATCAACAAGACTCCTGATCCGAATCGTGAAGTCGGTCTTCTTTCAAGAAAAAGGAATGATGATCAGGAGGAGCCGCATACCAGGCATGACGATGCGGCAGAGGAAGAGCCGCGCCAGATCACCCTTCGAATAGCACCCCATACCATTGAGCGGACTGTTTTCGTGTGCGTCATCCTTGTCCTTCTCGCGCTTGTCGCATACAATCCTTTTTATGCCTACTTTCCATGGAACCAAGGCAACCAGATCACCGGGGCAGCTATCGGAACAGGAGGCAAGGATGCTGCTGCCCAAGCCGCTCCAGAAAATGGCGCTTCAGAAAAGAAAGTTGCGTCAGCAGGAAAGAACAATACCGCTGATCAAGAAGTGCAGGAAGGCGAAAATAAGGACAATGCTCCTGGCGCCAATGCATTGGATAATGATTCCGGCACTGATCAGAACACCAATACGGATGCGTCTGCTGGCCGCACGATCACACTTGATGATTACCAATACGCCAAGAAAGAATGGGGCGTGAAGATGGTTTCGATATCTGTCACCATCGAGAACCAGGGAGAGCCCTTCAAGCCGAAGATACGGGCGACTGTTTTTGACGTGGACACCAGAAGCACATACGAGCAGACCCCTGCCATCAAGGTGTACGACGTGCTTGGAAAAGGCAAGAGGCTCAAGGCAACCATTGACCTGGGCAAGTTTTCCTTCAATGATGTGGCAAAGCCGAAGACGATCAAGATCAAGCTGTTGGACGAAGGAGACGAGACAGGATACGCGAACGACAAGACGCTTCAGGTGATAGAGAAAACATTTACGGTAAAGTGATCACCCGCTGCTGGAATCACCGGCTGTTTCAAGGTTAGCCGCTTCGATATTATTCTTTCCTCCCATCATGCCATTTCATCCTTTCAAAAGAGAAATTCAAAAGAGGTGACGTATGAAGATCAGCATTGACACCAAAGAGGATTCTCCTGACGATATTCGGCGGGTTGTTGCCCTGCTCTCTTCACTTGCTGGCCTGGGTGTCACGGATGGGATGGCAGGACAGCATGGTTCTATCCCTTCTTCCTCCATGTATCCTTCCTCTTCCCCCGCTTATCATTCTTCAGCGTATACTTCTCCGACTCCGCAAGGTGACAGCCAGCCAGCTCCAGCCAGCGCATCATCGCAAGGATCTTCAGACTTGTTCGGCATGTTCAACATCTCCGGAGCGGCTTCATCTGCAGGGATAACATCTGCACCATCAGCATCCACGGCAGGGGTGGCTGGCTCTTTATCATCCTATCCAGAAGCAGAAACTCTCCTCCAGCAGATGATGAGCAAGGGGGTAAAAGAGCCATCCGTGCCTGCAGAGAAAAAAGAGCCGTACACGATTGTGCCGTATTGAGTTTGGAGTAGAGAGTTAGAAAGTTGGAGAGATGGCTGCAATAAGCAGAAGCCACAACTCAAAACTTCACACTAAAAACTTCAAACTCACAAGAATATGTTCTGGTAATTCTTGAACACCGCATTTTCTACCTCTATCGGATCCATCTTCTTGATTTCTGCAATCTTCTGTATCGTGAGCGAGACAAAGGCAGGCTCGTTGCGCTTGTCCTTTTCAGGCCCAAGATAAGGCGCGTCGGTCTCCGTCAGCAGCTGGCTCATCGAGACCTGCTTCACGATCATCTGGAAATGGCTGCCGCGCACGATATTCGGCGGGATGGAAAGGAACCAGCCGTTGTCCTCAATGCGCTTGACGAGCTGCTTGCTTCCGCCAAAGCAGTGCATGACGACCTTCTTCGCAGACGACGATTCAAGCGCTTCGATGGCCTGCAGTTCTGCTGCGCGGGAATGAACGATGACTGGCTTCTGTATGGATTTGGCAAGCTCGACCTGCTGGTGAAAGGCCACGAGCTGCTCCTGAAGCGCGTTTTTCACCCAGTGATCATCAAGCCCGATCTCTCCGACAGCGATAACGCTGTTCTTGTTCTTTCTGATAAAGGAAAGTTCATCCTCGATATCAAACGGCTCTGGCCGATGGTATCCCCCGACATCGTGCTCTGCCGACAGCGTGTCGATGGGATACATCCCCAGCGCTGCTTTTATGATACTGTACTTCTTGGCAAGCGCAAGAACAGCGCGATTCGAGGAGGGATTGACCCCGTTCGTGATGATGGCAGCAACACCTGCCTTCTTCGCGCGCTGGAGAACAAGATCAAGATCATCCTTAAACTGAGCGTCATCAAGATGGGCATGAACATCGACGAGCGGCATGGAAACCCGGGATAGAGACGGTTATATAAAGATTTTGAAAGCTTACCCAACCAATCCCCTCATCCTCTTCACGGCGATCCACAGCAGTGCCGCAATGATGAGCAGCACCCCTGACTTGATGAGGAGCACATATCGAATAAACTTTTTTCGCTGCATCTCGCCCTGTTCTGAATCTTTTTGTTGTTTGGCGATATCATCCTGCTTCCTGTCCATCTTGCCGCTGCCTGCCATCAAATCACCCGGCCAGCAGCTTCAGTATCGTCTCCCCTGCCTTTTCCAGCAGCAGATAATTCAGCACGAGGTTCAGCGCCACCGGCCCGAAGGCAGACAGGAAGCCGGAACCGTACAATACCTTATACATGACGAATAATATGACATTGCGCAGCGCCACGAACAGCATGCCGCCATACAAGAGCGAAAGGCTGAGGAACGGGATCATGATCAGGCAGGCCAGCGACGTGGCAAAGAACTGCTTTGGGAACGAATCGGGCTGTCCCTCGATGACGGCGGACAGCAAGGTCGTGATGAGCACGCCGATGATCGCCATGACCGGCCCGAAAGCGAACAAGAGCAGGATGGCAACGAATGATATCAGCTCGATGCCAACGGAGATCTGCGTCAGCCGCTTATAGATTGTCGAGACGCTTGCTGCTGCAAGAAGGAGGAGCACGATCAGGATGGACACCATCCTTTGCGGAGCTATCAGGAAGAGGAAGAGCAGGAAAAAGGCAAGAAATATCCACGGAAGATGCTTCCGCACCGGCGCAGGGATCTTTCTCAGCCGCTCGAGCAGCGATACGATGCCATTTATCAACGATCTTGCCATGGCATCATGGCAAGAGGTGAGGTATTTAAACGTATCCATTGCTGTTTTATATCTGAAACTCCCCCACCAAAAGCTTTATAAACGATTGTTTAATCCCAGCTAAAAGAAAGGCAGAAGTGAAACCGTGGGGGAACAATGGCTATTGTCGGATTTACCATCAACAAAATGCTGACAGAACGGCAGAATGCCGTCAAGGGAAAAATCAGCATCAAGAATAATGTTTCTATCAAGAACGTCGAAAAGGCAGACCTGTCCTTAGGCAAGGCGCGGCAGGACGGCCTCAAATTCAGCTTCGAATTCTCCTGCATCTACGAGCCGAATATCGGCCAGATCATCATCGAGGGCGACGTGCTGGATCTCCAGGACAAGAAGGATGTTGATGAAGCCCTTACGTCATGGAAGAAGGACAAGAAGCTTGATCCGACGCTTATGAGGAACGTGCTCAACACCGTCTTCGGCCGATGCAATGTCCAGGCGTTGATCCTCAGCAGGGATATCAATCTTCCTCCACCGATTCCAATCCCTTCTGCAGTCCGTTCCGCAGCGCCGAAACAGTAGAAGCGCAAAGCAATAGAAGAACTGAATTTGTTAACTATCTAAAGTGTTACCCACAACAATATATATAAATGAGCATTCTTCTCCCCATCGTATGAGCTGGTTCGAGTCCTTATTCAAGAAAGCCATCCTGGAAGAAGAGGAGGCCATCGTTCCTGCGGACAAGCTGGTGGATTGGTTTCTTGAACACACGGATCCTCTTCTGACTGACATGAAGAGTGATGTTCAGGAAGCGTTCGATACGGTCCAAGAGCGCATCCAGGACACCAAAGATGCCATCCGCCTTCTTGGCGAGGCAGTGCTGCTCAACCCGGACATTCCTGACAAGGCAAAGAATGTCATGGAAGGAAACAGGCAATCCTACATAAAAGCGATAACCAACTTTCTTGGCTCTATCACGTTTCCAGACGAAATAACCTCGGATAGCACGAGCTCTTTTGTTTCTGATTATGAGGAGCGCTTTCAGACACTGCAGAAGATGACCCAGCGGAACTATTATGTCCTGCAGGAATTCTTCAAGGACGAAGCAGAAGAGGTTCTTGATGCCCTTCGAGAGCTTGACGAGGCTGTCCGGAGCATCATCAGCAATGACTTTCGCAGGATAACTGACCTTAAAAAGCAGGTGTCCATGATTGAGAAATACCGCAAGGCAAAAGACAAGGTTGCTGACGATATCCTCCAGGAAGAGCAGGCGCTGAACGTCACGGAGAAGCTCATTGCAGCAGCCAACAGCACGATCCGCCATCTGAAGACAACCCCATTCTATTTCGAGCTGGAAAAGCTCCAGAAGCAGCGGGAGGTGTTCACGGCAAGGATCAAGAGCCAGGAAAGCAAGCTCTCCATGTTCTTCATGCAGATGGAACGGCCGCTGCGAAAATATGTCTATTTCATCCCCGCTGACAAGCAGATTGTTGAAGACTATCTCACCACGCCACTTCAAGCGCTCCAGCAGGATAATGGCCTGAGAATTGCCCTCATCCTCAAGAATGTAGAGCAGCTGATCAAGGACGGCCATATCGAGCTGAAGGAAAAAGAAGCAGAAAAGCTGCTCCTCAAGTTCCAGGAGATGGATGATGGCGCGCTGCGGAACATCCTGCGCGGGTATCATGATTCTAAAGAAGGGCTTCAGCAGGTCGAGCGGAACATCCGCCTTAACACGATCCAGCAGCAGCTTGAAGAGGCAGATTACAAACTGGATCATATGGAAGAAAAGGCGAGGAAGATCCGCGTCAACATCGACCGCCTCAATCTTCAGGAAGGAAAGTACGTAGATGCCGAATTCATAAAAAATCTGGAAAAAGGAATTCTTGACGTTCTTGGAAAGGCGATCACGATCTCGCTTGATGATAAGGCGGGCAGGGAGAACAACAGCAATGACGACGACTAAACAGCTGGTGTATATCGCAGTCGGGTTTGTGCTGATCGCCGCAGGGATCTATCTGATGTACGATTTCATCCTTAAATTTCTGACGTTTATCGTCGGGCTGATCCTCTTTGGGGCAGGGATTGGGTTTATTGCGAGAAGGAAGTGATGGTTCCGACAGCAGCGTCCGATATCAAGATAGCATTTTCTACAAAGCCGATTTTACAAAGCCCCATTCCCCAGCAATCTTTATAAACCAGAACCTCCAGCTCCGGTATCATGCCAAAAGACACGAACCCTGACGGCCCGATGGAAGAGTTTTATCATCGCCTTCAGGTAAAATACAATCTTCCTGCATGGGAGGCGCTCTATGCTGATTTCGAGCTGAACAGCATCGAGGATAGCGAGCTTCTTCTTGCCCAGATCCGGACGAAGATGGCGGAGAAGCTGGAAGGGTACACCATGTTTCTCCAGCCTGTCCTGCACCCGGACACGAACCTCAACGACCTGCAGGAATGCCGCTGCTTCAGCGATGACGAAAAGAAGCCGTTGTACGACTTTTATGCCAGGCTCATGGCACTGGTCAAGCGCGGCATGCGGGCGCTGGTCCTTTCTGATGAAAAAGAGGATGCCAGCTTCATCAAGGACGCTGCCCAGCAGTATCCTAACATCAAGAAAGAGATGGCTGCAATTCTCGAGAAGCTCGAAGAGGGCTGGAAAAACAAGGAAGAGGCGCCAGATGACCAAGGGTATTTTGGATGATTCTCATCCAGTGGCCTTTTTGATGATCAGCAGGAGGTATGTTAAATGATTCGCATGATCCTCATGGGCCCGCCAGGAACTGGCAAGGGTACCCAGGCCAAGCTTCTCTCCGAAAAATATAAGGTCCCACAAATTTCCACCGGAGATATGCTTCGGAAGGCAGTCGAAGAAAAGACGAAGCTTGGGCTTGAAGCGAAAGGGCTGATGGATGCAGGAAAGTACGTTCCTGACAGCCTGATCATGGGCATCGTCAAGGAACGCCTTGCCCTGCAGGACTGCAGGACGGGATTCATCCTGGATGGCGTGCCGAGGACACTTCCTCAGGCCGAAGCGCTCAAGGCGATAACCAAGATTGACATGGTGATGGAGCTCCAGACAGCAGACGATGCTATCGTCAAGCGGCTTTCGTCCCGGCGGCAGTGCAGGGCCTGCAATGCGATCTATGGCGTGGAACTGAAGCCAAGAAAGAAAGGCGTGTGCGACAAGGACGGCAGCCCTCTATTTCAGCGTGATGATGACAAGGAAGAAACGGTCCGAAAGCGCCTGCAGGTCTACCATGAAAAGACCAAGCCGCTTCTTGATGTTTACCAGAAGCAAGGCCTGCTCGTCATCGTCAATGGCGAAGAGCCTATCCAGCACATCTTTGCCAACATCTCTGCTGTTCTAGGACAGAAAGGCCTGGTGTAGGGCCATGGTGGCATACGCTCCTTTAGGGAGAAAGAATCTTGCAATGCACTTCTTCTTTCCGTTGAACACTTCATCATCCTGAAGCTTGCCCCAGCTCATTGCAACCTTGATCATCATCTCCCTCTCTGCTCCCTCACCGCTGATGGTCGGGATCTCCCGTATGATGAAATCGCGCGGGGACAGGCTTTCTTCGGCAAGGATATCTCGTATCGCGCCGCAGCCTGGATCAGTCCCAAAGCCGACAATCGGAATCTCCGCATCGATAGGCTCGTCATCAGCAGGGAACACCAGAATTCCTGCGGAATAGTCCTGCTTGATAACTCTCTTCCCTCTCCTTTCGCTGATGCATCGTGCAACAGCAGTATTCCACAAAAAGGACTGGTAGGCGTGGACGTACATCAGCAGCGACTTGAATGGGACCTTTCGCAGCGCGCCGATCGGATCATCAGGGTGGTTTTTTAGGTGCTCTTGAGCTTCCTGCTCCCTGCACAGCGCGCATGCCTCTCCAAACTGCCGCTTGACCAGAAGCTTGCCGAGCTGGATGTTATTTTTTTGAAATCGCTGTTCGTCAAAATAATTGACGAACCACATTCTTGGCGGTGGAAGGCTGTCGATGTTCCTGACCGTGATCTCAAACCCATTGCCTTCATGGTCGCCAAGGCTGATAGGCTGGCTCCCCCACCCTTTCAGGGTTATAGACATGTTGGGATGGCGAAACTGGCGAAGGCTGGCATGCAATGCTGCTGTCTTGCCGCGGACCGAGATCATCTGCGTGGTCACGGCTTTCTTGTCTTTTGTGCCGGCAAAGCCGATATGTTTGGGAAGCACATCAAGCGATCGGGCAAGGATGGCAACAACCTTATTCATCGGGTAATCTGTTTTTGTCAGTTCAAGATAGGCGTATGGCCCATGGTCTTTCAGGGAGAGCGTTATCTGCTCTTTCACGACAAAATCTTTGGGCTGGTGTTTGAGAACTTCCATCATATAGGAGGGACTCCCAAAAACCTTATAAAGCTATTGGCTACACCTGTTGGTTGCGGCAGTAAAAAGCCGTTTTGCTTAAAACTCACATTGCTTCAAGATTATGGGTGAGTTTTGAGTGTCCCCTAAATTAGCGGATTTCGCTTTGCGCAAAATCCACTTCAGGCTGCAAGACAGCTTAAAAACAGTGGATATTCGCCGGAGCGAAGCGGAGGCTACCCACACGTCAGCATAGTTCCGCAAACGGAAGC